>JAXDJK010000264.1:0-2988 GCA_034665665.1 Acidobacteriota bacterium | reverse complement strand
CAGCTCGACGTCGACGAACTTCGCCGCCAGGTCGCGCTCCAGGAATTGCGACAGCCACGCCCCCACGCCGAGGGCCGACAGATACAGCCCGATGATCAGCGAGAACTGGGTGATCGAATCGCCCAGCACGTAACTCGCAACCGTCCCGGCCAGCAGCTCGTATATGAGCCCGCACGCGGCGATGAGGAGAACGTTGAGGAAGAGGATCGGGGTGCGCATGAATCAGTTGGCGGTTGTCGGTTGGCGGTTGTCGGGAGAAGCACGGCGGGCCGGCGACGTCGTAACCGTCAACCGCCAACCGACAACCGCCAACTGCTTCACCCGTGCACGGCCGAGCCGATGATGAACGCCAGGCCGAGGATCACGCTGCCGATCAGAATGGCCAGGGCCACGTTCTGGTCGGCCTCGAGCTCCTTGCGGATCGAGAAGGGGGAGATTTTGACCATGGCCCAGAAGGCGATGGCGAAGACCAGCACGCCGAAGAGCGTGTAGACGACGGTGCTGCCGAAGGTCCGCAGGAACGGTTCGAAATCCATCATTTGCCTCCGTGATAGCCGGTGTACCAGAACGAGCGGGCGCCGCTCTGCGAGCCGCGGATGCTCTGCGGCGCATAGCCGCGTCGTGGGCGTTGCAATTCATGGCCGGTCCAGTCGGCCCAGGCATAGCCGCCGATCAGCAGGATGCCGAGGAGCGCGTAGAGCTTCTTCATTCGTCGTCATCCTCCACGGACTCGAAATTGCCGAACGGACTGTGGGCGCTCTCTTTCCAGCGCTGCGATTCGAAACTGACCTGCCGGATCATGGCCAGCAGCGGGATCACCGACAGCGCGAGAAGGGCCAGGATGAAATGGCTCCAGCGGAACACGCCCTCGCGCACCGTCATGTGCAGGTCCGGCGTGGCCTTCGCCTGCGGATTCCACTGCGCCTCCACGCGCAGCACGTAACGCCCCTTCGGCGGCGCGGAGAGGAAGGCCGTCTCGTCGCGCGAGCCCTCGCTCCAGCGCTCACCGCCGTCGATGCCCGAGTAATACTCGAACTCCATCTCGAAGCCGGTCAGCGCATTCGTCCGCTCTTCCACCAGATCGCCGGAGACGTACAGCCAGTCGTTCTGCAGGCCGGTGCGGCCGTCGATGCGGATGTTCTGGTTGCCGTTCAACTCGAACGGCTCGGTCAGGAAAATGCGCGCGTTCGTCGGCGCATCTGCCGAAGGAGGCGCCGGAGCCGGCGTCGCGGCCGACCACGACGGCGGCGCGAGATCGAAGGATTGGTCGAGGATCAGCCGGTTCGGCCGCGTCACCGCCAGGAGCACCGCCGCCGCGATCAGCAGCACCAGCAGGAACAGCCAGGTCTTCCCGAGTTTCGGTCCGGTGTACGGCTGCATCGGGCCGACCATCGAGGGGCGCGGCAGCCGCTCCTTCAACGTGAAGGCCGTCTCCACTTCCTCCGGCTGCATGTAGCGCGCGTACGACCAGGCGATCTCCGGCGCCTTGCCGCCCGTCACTTCCTTCGACAGGCCGAAGGGAGGAGCGACGTAATCGACGGTGTTGACCGCCTCCCCCACCGTCACCCGCCAATAGAACTCGCCGATGACGTACGTGACGCGGGCGGTGGCCTCCTGGAACAGGCGGAAGGACTGCCCCTTCCAGCCCACGCTCTTCGCGACGCCCAGCGGCGCCGCGTCGAAGACCTCGCCCGGTGCGATCGGCTCCACGAAGCTCCAGTGATCGTCGCTGTGCACCAGCCAGCGGAAGCCCTTCTCCGCATGGAACAGGAGGTACTCGGTCCAGTAGTACGTCATGTCGAACTTGACCGAGCGCTGCATGAAACCGGCGATGACGTAGGCCGTGCCATCAATGGTTCCGGTTATACCGAGGGCGATCACCGGCTCGACCTTCTTCTGCTTGAGCAGCTTGAAGAACTGCAGCTTCCCGGCGCTCACATCGAAAGCCGAGCCGCAGTTGGGACAGATGATCCGTTCCGAGCGATCCGGCGCGCGGAGATCGAGCGGCCCGCCGCAATTCGAGCAGTTGAGCTGCACGAGATCCGCGCCGCGGGTGCGCGCCGCGCCGGCGTCGATGCCGAGCTCCGAGAGCGTGACCTGGTAGCCCTTGAAGACCAGCGGCGGGGTCTCGCTGAAATCGATCGAGGCGAATTTCTGCTCGCCGCCGGTGAGATCGGCGTAGCGATAGCTCTCGCCCGGGAGCGGCTTCCACGGCAGCTCCCCTTCCGCCGAGGCCAGCGAGGCGCTGCCGAGCTCCGAGACCATCAGGCCATCGACCTCGGCCAGGCGCGCACCGAGCTGCAGCTGTTCGTACTCCGGCACCTGCGCGCCGGTCTGGAAGGTCACGTAGTAGCGCCCCTGCGCTTCCGCCAGCCAGCCCCACCGGCCGTCGTCGAAGGCCGCGTACCACTCGTCCCACACGCCGCCCGCTTCGTGCCGCATCTGCGTGCGTCCGGTGATCGAGAAGGCGCTGTTGCGATAGCTCCCCCGCATGCCGGTACCCAGCGGCGAGCCGGTGTCGACCAGCGCCGCGACCTTGCCGAAACTCTCCACGCCACGGTCGCTCCTGGCCACCACCGACCGGCAGTAGCCGCAGACCACGACCGCGGACGAGCCGATGGCGAACTCGATGGGGGCGGCGCAGGCGGGGCAGTTCGCGACGGTCACGACAGCATCCCGGCCGGTACGAGATCACGCTCGATTACACGCACGCGGACATCTGATGCGCCGAGGAGCTCCGCCAGCCGCTCCGGCCACGGCCAGGCCGCACGCGGCCGGCAGCAGTAGAGGTTGAGCGTGGCGGCGCCGTGCTCCGGAAAGGTATGACAGGCCAGGTGCGACTCGCTCAGCATCACGAAGCCGGTGATACCGCCGTGCCCAGGAAAAACGTGGAAGGCGGGGTCATGCAGCGGTTTGAGCTGCACCTCGGCGATGACGCGCGCGAAGAGCTGTTCGAGCACGGCCACGCTGCGGAGCGCGTCCGGATCG
>JAXDJK010000263.1:0-5823 GCA_034665665.1 Acidobacteriota bacterium | reverse complement strand
CAATGGCGTCAGCCTTGGGGTATACGCAGGAGGCCCCTAAACACGAGCCGCGGAGCGGCGGCACAGAGGCGCCATCCGCGCTGTGTCGCCGCTCCGCGGCTGGAAAATTGGGGGGGGACGTTTTCTTACCCAAGGCTGACGCCATTGGGCTATCGAAATGACGCCGCTCCGCGGCTACCTCAAAGGTTCCTCGGGTCCAGCGGCGATTGCCGAGGAACTCCGAGGAACCCGAGGAACTCCGAGGAACTGCTTTATCGAGGCGTCGTGCTCGCCGGCGTGGCGGTGCCGGTGCCGATGCCTCCGCCACCTTCGCCGGGCCCGAGGGAGGGGCGGGCGACCGTGGAGGTGATGCCGACGGCTTCGGCGTACTTGAGATACGTATCGATGGACGCGATGACGACGCGGGCTTCGACGGTGATCAGGTCGATGCCGACGAGGGAGATTCTCACCCAGGCGTCGATGACGATGCCCTTATCGAGAATTCGGTCCAGTACGTCGATGAGACTGGTACCGCCGGGTGCGCGTTCGACAGCCATGTCTTACCTACCTTTCCTCTCTCCCGGTTCCCCGGCAGGAAGCGTGTTCGGATTCGCGTTGAGTTGACGTTCGAGTTGGGTGATGCGGTCTTTGAGCGCTTCCACGTCCTCGTCGGAGCGGAGCGCTTTGGCGTCGGCCGAGTAGAAGCGGTCGGAGCGCCACCAGTTGATGCCGATCGCCTCGGCTTTGTCGATGGAGCAGATGACCAGACGCAACTGGATCGTCAACAGCTCGACGTTCGCCAGCGACACCTTGATGTCGCCCGCAACGACGAGGCCCTTGTCGAGAATCTTGTCGAGGATGTCCACCAGGCCCTGCGGCTGGCGTTGGAGCGCTCCCCGATCGTCAATTGCCATGGTGATGATTTAGCGGATTTGGACGGCCGGAGTCAACAGAATCACGCCGGTCACTCCCACATCTTTACCGGGCCCAGCTTCAGATTGAGGTCTTCGTCAGAGAGGCCAAAGGTGCGTTTCAGCTCGGCCATCTTCTCCTCGAGCTTCATCAGGGCGTTGCCGAGGCGCTCGATTTCTTCGTCCGTGAGATTGCCGGCGTCCATGCGGCGGAGGGCCTGCTTTTCGAGCAGGCGGCGGACGAGCTCGATAATGGAGAGCACCAGCTTGGCCAGGCCGTTCTCGACGATCTCGGAGTCGGCGGCGATGCGCTCGGGCATCACCGAGTCGGTGAAGGCCAGCGCGGCGCGGAGCTCTTTTTCTTCATTCGTGATCAGCATCAGCAAAGACCTCCAGGGGCCAGGGGCCGGAGAGCAGGAAGGCCACGCCGGTGGCGCGCAGCGCCTCGCCGGCGGCGCGAACGGGATCGACATCGTCGCGGGCGATCAAGAGGGCCAGTTCGATGGACTTCTCGTCGCGATGGCTCCAGCGATGCTGCACGCTTTTCGGAACCAGCGTGCGCTCAATGGCCTCGCGGAAGGAGGGATCGACGTTCGATGCCTGCGTCGCGTCGTGCAGCGCTTTGAGGTACGCGGCGCCGCTGGTGAAATCGTGACGGTTCGGGCGGGGGCGGGGCGAGGCGGCGGCGACTTTGAGGGTCATCTCTACACGGCCGGCGTTCGCTTCGAGGGTGGTTTTCCAGCGCGCGGCGTGTGCGGCGGTCTTGGCCGCTGCGTCGGCTTCGCTGGTGATGGTCAGGCCGTAGCGGATGGCGATGAAGGTGGCGCGATCGAGGAGGCGCGCGCGGACGTCGGCGACGCGCAGGAGCAGTTCGCGATCGCCGAGGGCCTGCTGTTCGGCGACGGGCAGCGTACTGAGGAAAAGCGCTCCGGCGGGGACGGCATCGGCGAGGGGCTCGACGTCTTCGCGGCGCAGGTGGGCGCCGATGACGATCGACTTCATTTGCGCTGGCTCGTGCGGATCACGGCGTCGACGTTAGCCAGGATGACGTTCAGGCCGAGGTAGAGCAGGTCGACGTCGCCGATGGAGATGATGGCCTCGCCGGCGATGACCACGCCGCGGTCGAGCAGGTGGTCGAGCGTTTCGAGCAGCGCCAGCTCTTCGAGCTCCTCAGCCATGGGTCTCCGTCGAGGCGAAACTGTACGGCGGCCACG
Source organism: Acidobacteriota bacterium (assembly GCA_034665665.1). GTDB lineage: Bacteria > Acidobacteriota > Thermoanaerobaculia > Gp7-AA8 > Gp7-AA8 > DASWOB01. Next base: position 3,719 of record JAXDJK010000263.1, on the reverse strand, counting down.
GACCGCTGAGGGCCAGCACGACCCCTTCGGGCTCGTAACGGGTGAGCATCTCGTCCCGTAGCGCCTGCAACGCCGGTTCCTCATCGCGGTTGATGAGCATGTTGATCTGCGGGAAGGCGCCGCCGCGGCGCTCGCGCGATTCGGCGATGGCTTCGCACGCCAGGCGGCGCACCACTTCTTCTTCCACCTCGGCGACGAGCGAGCCCTCGGCCTCGCGGGAGGCGCGTTTCTTCGCTTCGTCGAGCTTCTTGCGGAGCAGGAAGGCTTTGCCGCTCGGAGCGGTCGCGATGTCGTCCTGCAAGGTGCGCAGTGAGGGAACGCGCCCGACCAAAGCCTCGCTCCAACGCTGGGCGTCGATCTCCAGGCGCAGGGTCCACTCCTGCTTGCCGTCGAGGCGGTCGAGAGTCTTCTGCAGGAGCTCGGCGTTGTCGTGGAGGTACGTGCGCAGAGCCTCGGCGCTGCTGAACATGGTGAATGCGCGCAGGGGGACTATGGCGGTGTGCTTCATCAGCTCACTGACGACGGCCTGATGCCGGTAGCCGATCGCACCGAGCCATTCCAGGTCGTTCGCGCGCTGGTCAATGACTTCCTGGGAGAAGGTCTCGGCGTCGACGGGGGTGAAGACGGCGGCGATGTGATCGATGGTCACGCTGTCGAATCGCCGCGAGCCGTCGACGGCCTCGGCATCCGGCGTGACGGGGTCGCGGGTGACGGCGTAGACGTACAAAACGCTCACGGGGAGGAAGTGTATCGGAAGGCCACGAGCGGTGCTCATGGCTGTACAAAAGCTGTGGCTCGGGCCACAGCAGTCCAAACGCTTCGCGTATACGTTGCCACCTCATACGACGAAAATGTTGCAGCGCTTACGCGAAGCGTTTGGACTGCGGCGGCCCGAGCCGCCGCTTTTGTACAGCCACATGCGCGGCCCGTGGAGCTACCACGGCTCATTCTTCACCAGCGTGGCAAGTTCGGCGAGCGCGGTGACCGGCGTGTCGCGGCGCGCTACGACGGTGATCTCGCCCAGCTCCCCGAGCACCGCCAGCTCCGCGGCGCGCGCGCGCTGGTCGCAGGCGCATTGGTTCGCGGGCGTCACGTAGTTCGCGATGACGCCACCGACGCGCAGCCCCCGCTGTTCGACGGCGGCGACGAGGCGGCGGGTTTCGTCGACGATGACGCGTTCGGGGCGGGTGACGACTAGCACGGAGGTCTGGTCAGAGTGGAGCGTGGCGGACAGCTCTTTGAGGGCGCGGGAGGCGCTGACGAGCTCCTCGCCGAGGGAGCCGGCGGGGATCAGCTCGCGATAGTTGAGCAGAATGCGCATCAGCTCGCGGACCCACTCGCCGGCGGTTTTGGGCAGGTCGAGGAGGCGGAGGAAGTGGCCCGTGGGGGCGGTATCGACGATCACGGCGGATTGCGTTTCGTCGACCACCAGGTCCGCGAGGCGGGTGATGGCGAACAGCTCGTCGGCGCCGGGTGGGGCCACTTCGATCAGGCGCTGCATAGCTTCGGTGTCGTGGGCGAGGGTCATCCCCTTCGGGGTGATGGCATCGACGGCGCGCTCGATCTCGCTGCCGAGGGACTGGCGGAAGCGGCGCCACTTGGCGCGGGTGTCGATCGTCTCCACGGTCAGGTTCGGCGGCGGCGGTTCGTGGGCGAAGACATCGCGGAGCGAGTGGGCGGGATCGACGGAGATCACGGTGTATTGCTTCTCCGGATTCTCCAGCGCCAGCTGGAGAGCGATGGACGCGGAGATGGAGGTCTTGCCGACGCCGCCCTTGCCCGCCAGGAAGGTGATCCGGGTAACGGGCACGCTGTTCCGGCTCGCGACGCTGACTCCCGGTACTACACCGCCAGCGCCCTCACAGAAACGCGCCACGTCCACCACCGGCACCGCCACCCGCTCCCGCGCCGCCGCATCGCGCTGCTGGCGCTCTCCGTCCAGCGCGCAATCCACGGCCATGACGGCACGATTGAGCACGGCCACCGGTACGTCGATCCCTTCGGCCCGCACCTCGGCGATGAGGCGCACGGTCTGCTCGACCACCCACGGCTCGCTGAGGAACACCGGCACGAACGCGGCCTGGGCCGGATCGGTCAGCAGGGTGCGCCGCCGCCGCGCCTGCTCCGTAAAGTCGGTGATGTACGCGTCGACGGCGTCGCGCACATCGCGGCGCGTGAACTGGCGGACCATGACCCGGTGCTTCTCCTGCATCGCATCGAGCGCGGCGGCGAATTGGGTGAAGTGCTCCGCGGAGGCGAGCATGCGCAGGGTGTGGCCGGTGGGCGCGGTGTCGACGACGATCACCGCGTCGGGACGCTCCTCGGCGAGCTCGCCGATGCGCATCCAGGCCATGATCTCGTCGATGCCCGGCAGCGAGAGCTCGAAGAAGCGGCGCAGCTCGTCGCGATCCAGATAGGTCCCGCGGTCGCCGATCTCGAGCAGGTTGGGCAGGTTGGTATCGAGGAAGCGGCGATAGAGGTCGTCCGCCTGCAGCGATTCGAGGGTGAGGCTGGAGGGCGGCAGCGTGCCGCGGAAAACATCTTCGAGGCTGGAGGCGGGATCGGTGGTGAACAGGACCACCGGCTTGATCGCGGCGTATGCGAGAGCGGCTTTCGCGGAGATGGTGGTCTTGCCGACGCCACCCTTGCCGCCGAACAGGACGATCCGGCGGGAGACGAGCGCGTCGAGACCGCTCATCGCTCCCCGTAGCCGGTGTAGATCCCGATGCCTCCCTCTTCCTCGCCGCGCGCCGCGGACTGCTCCCGCGCGATGGCCTCGCGCCGCGCGCGGATGTCCCGCAACGCCTGGAAGACGATCTTCTCCTCCACCGCGTAGTCCTCTTCGCTGATGTCACCCACCTCGATCATCATCTGCAGCTCGATCAGCCGTTCCTTCCACGGCTGATCGTCCAGCAACTCCTCGTCCGCCATCTTCTGGATCGTGTTCATGACCCAGCGGAACCCGGCGATCGGGCCCGTGAAGGGGAGGAGCAGGATGTCGTCGATGAGGAAGGCCACTACCGCTCCGCTCTCTCCAGCTTCAACCGGATGTTGACGAAGTTGTACGGCGGCCACGGTCCCGTGTAGAGGAACGAGAGCTTGTTCTCGTACTTTTTGGCGATGTCGGAGATCTGGTCGTCGAAGGCTTTGGTCTTGTCGCGGTCGACGAGGAAGGCGGCGTTCATGATCATCTTGTCGCCGATCGGCTTGTTCGACCGGGAGGCGATGGCGGCGTCGCGGAGCGCTTCGTAGATCTCGGTGACGTAGACGTCGGCCTTGCTCTGCAGGGCGGATTCGACGACGCGGCCGAGCTGCATGCGCGAAAAGTACGTCGATGTCGAGGTGTTGGAGGAGATCTCCTCCTTCAGCCGGCGGATCTCCTCGTTCTCCGTCTCGATCTCGCGGATGACCTGCTCTTTGTCCCAGTTCACCTTCAGGCCGAACTCGATCTTCCCTTCCATCTTCTGGAGGACGTCGCTGAGCGCCTCGTAGGTGCCCTTGAGGAACTCCCGGATGTCGTTCTCGGTCCGGAAGACGGTGCCGAAGCTCATGGGAAGGACGGTGAAGTCCTTCATCACCAGCTCGTTCACGTGCTCGTGGGAGAGCGCGTTCTCGCGGGTCGGGTCGAAGACGATCAGCGGGCAGTTCGAGACCACGGCCGCGAACTCGCGGTAGTGGACGGAGTAGACACGGTCGCCGCGGCCACCGATCCCGACGCC
>JAXDJK010000262.1:0-10031 GCA_034665665.1 Acidobacteriota bacterium | reverse complement strand
GTATAGCCATGAGCAGCGCCTGTGGCTGTACAAGAGCGGCGGGAAAGCGCCGCACTCCAAACGCTTCGCGTAGGATTTGCGCGCTTTGGGTCGGGTCACCGGCGCCGCTGTAACTCCGCGCCGATGTCGGGCCAGTCGATGCCGGCGTCCACCAGGAGCACAGAGAGGTGGTAGACCAGGTCGGCCACTTCGCTGACCAAGCGCTCCGGTGCGTCGCCCTTGGCGGCGATGACCACCTCCGTGGCTTCCTCGCCGATCTTCTTGAGGATTTTGTCGCGGCCTTTGTTGAAGAGGTAGGTGCTGTAGGAGCCGGCCGGGCGATTCGCGTGCCGGTCGCGGAGGGTGGCCATGAGCGCGGGAAGGTCGAGCGCGGGCGGCGGCACGCTATCGAAGCAGGAGGCGGTGCCGGTGTGACACGCGGGGCCGTTCGGCTCCACGGTAATGACGATGGCGTCCTCGTCGCAATCCAAGGCGATGTGCACCACACGCTGCGTGTTCCCGGAGGTGGTGCCTTTGTGCCACAGCTCGTTCCGGCTGCGCGACCAGAACCAGGTCTCACCTGTTTCGCGCGTCTTCTGCAGCGATTCCTCGTTCATGTAGGCGAGGGTGAGCACGGCGCCGGTCGTGGCGTCGCGGACGATGGCGGGGAGCAGGCCGTTGGTGAACTTCATCGTGTGGGAATCCCTTCGTTCGAGAGGTAGCGTTTCACCGCGTCCACGGTCAGGACACGGTCATGGAAGAGGGAGGCGGCCAGCACGGCCCGCGCGCCGCCGCGCTCGATGGCGTCGCGGAAGTCTTCGAGCCGCCCGGCGCCGCCGGAGGCGATCACGCCGACCTTCACGGCGCTCGTCACCGCCCGCAGGAGCTCGAGGTCGTAGCCGCGATTCTGTCCATCGCAATCGACGGAGGTGAGTAGGATCTCCCCCGCACCGAGCGCCGCGGCACGGCGGCACCAGTCCACCGCGTCGAGTGACGTCGTTTCCTTGCCGCCGCGGACGGTAGCCAGCCGGCGATCGCCCGTGCGTCGCGCGTCGCAGGAGAGCACCACCGCCTGCACGCCGAACTCCGCGGCGCATTCGGCGATCAGCTCCGGCCGGCGAATCGCGGCGGTGTTGATGGCCACGCGGTCCGCGCCGGCGCGCAGCAAAGCCCGAAAGTCCTCGGCCGTCTGCACGCCGCCGCCGACGGTGAGCGGAATGAAGAGCGATTCCGCCACGCGCCGTACGGTGTCGACGGTCGTGCCGGTGCCACGGTCCGTCGCGGAGATGTCGAGCAGCACCAGCTCGTCCGCTCCCTCGGCTTCGTAGCGCATGGCGCACTCCACCGGATCGCCGGCATCGCGAATGTTCGCGAACGAAACACCTTTGACGACGCGGTCGTCGCGAACGTCGAGACAGGGGATGACCCGCTCCGGAATGGCGTTTGGCACGGCCACGGAACGCCGCGCTTCGCCGAGGTCGAGGCGGCCTTCCAGCAGGGCCTTGCCGATGACGCAGCCGGAGACGTTCCGGTGCCGTGCGAGCGAGACCACGTCGCTGATCGTCGACACGCCACCCGAGGCGATGAGGCGCACGGTCGTGAGCGCCCGCAGCTCGCGATACAGCGCGAAGGACGGGCCGCGCAGCGCGCCATCGTACGAGATATCGGTGACGAGCGCTTCGTCGATCCCCAGGCTCTCGAAACGGCGGAAGACCTCCTGTAGCGAGGCACCCGAGGCGCGTTCCCAGCCGGCCACGCGGATCACCCCGTCGCGCACGTCCACCGCGGGAATGACACGCGCCGCGCCGAATGCGGCCACCAGCTGTGCCAGCAAGTCCGGTGTCTCCGCCGCGACTGTGCCGACGACGATCCGTGCCGCCCCGCAGTCGAACCACCGCCGTGCATCATCGAGTGACCGGATCCCGCCGCCGACCTGCACCGCAATATCGCGTGCCGCCATGCGGCGCACCAGCTCCGTCTCCACCGGACGTCCGCTGCGGGAGCCTTCGAGATCGACCACGTGCAGCCTTGCACCGCGCGACACAGCGAGAGTATCGAGCACCGCTTCCGGCAAGCCATACGACCGCGCCGTGCCGAAGTCGCCGCGGGTCAGGCGAACGACGTTCCCGCCGAGGAGATCGAGCGAAGCGATCACGTCGAAGGCGGTCACGGTTGCAGCTCCACGTAATTCCGCAGCACGCGCAGCCCGGCCGTGGACGACTTTTCCGGATGGAACTGCACGCCGAGCACACGGCCGTTCTGCACCGCGGCCGTGAACGCTCCGTCGTACGCAGCGCTGGCGATCTCGTGTGCCGAGGTCCGTCCGGCATAGGAGTTCACGAAGTAAAAAGAAGTCGACGGCGCGACTCCGGCGAAGAGCGGGTGCGCCTCGAAAGCCACGCGATTCCAGCCGATCTGCGGCACCGGCAAGGTTCCGCCGAAGCGCTCCACCGCACCGCGTACCAGCCCGAGGCCACGAGTCGTGCCCATCTCGTACGACACGTCGAAGAGCAACTGATGGCCGACGCAGATGCCGAGGAGCGCGGCTCCGCCAGCCACGGCCGCGTCGATCGCCTCGTCGATGCCGTGCTCCGCCAGCCACGAGCGCGCGGCGACGAAGCTACCGACGCCCGGCAGCACGAGCTTGTCCGCGGCCGCGATGATCGCGCGATCGCGCGTGACCTGCAGCTCCGCGCCCACCGCGCGCAACGCGCGGGCGATGTTGGCCGTGTTCGCGACCGGCGAGTCGATCAGCGTCACGAGCATCAGAGCACCCCTTTCGTGCTCGGCACGTCGCTGCCCGTCACCTGCTTGGCCTCGCGCACGGCCACCGCGAACGCCTTGAAGATCGCTTCCGCGGCGTGGTGGCCGTTGCGTCCACGCAGCAGGTCGATGTGCAGATTGCAGTTGGCTTTCGTCGCGAACGACTTGAAGAACTCCTCCACCAGCGCGAACGGAAAATCCTTGTGGATGAGCAGCATCTCGCGGTCGAGCGGCACGTCGAAGACATGGAAGGGACGGCCGGAGAAATCGATCACCACGCGCGCCAGCGCCTCGTCGAGCGGGACATACGCGTGACCGAAGCGGCGGATGCCGCGTTTCTCGCCCAGAGCCTTGCCGACCGCTTCGCCAAGGACCAGTCCGACGTCTTCGACGGTGTGGTGGTAATCGATGAACGTGTCGCCTGTGGCCACCACGTCCAGGTCGATCTGCCCGTGCCGGGCGATGGCGTCGAGCATGTGCGAGAGGAAGCCGATGGGCGTGTCGATGCGCGCGGCGCCGGTGCCGTCGAGATCGACGGTGATGGCCACGCTGGTCTCTTTGGTGGCACGGGTGATGGTGGCTCTGCGGTTCATGGCTCGGGTCATGGTGCGGTCTCCAGTGCCAGCGCTTCGGCGAGCGCGGCGAGAAAGCGGTCGTTCTCCGCGGGCGTGCCGACGGACACGCGGAGGCAGTTCTGCATGCGTGGATACGCGGAGATGTCGCGGACCAGCACGCCGCGCCCGTGCAGTTCCTCGAACACTTCCCTGCTGTTCCGTACGGGACGGAAGGCGAGGAAGTTCGCGGCGCTCGGGAAGACCGTGGCCAGCGGCCGCAGCGCTGCCGCGAGCCGGCCGCGCTCCGCGAGAATCGACGCGACGTTCCGGTCTCGCAGCTCGCGGTTCGCCAGCGCCTCCGCGGCGATGCTCTCGCTGAGCACGTTCAGGCTGTACGGCAGCTTCACCTTGCGAATCTCGCGCGCTGTCGCGGCGGTCGTAGCCAGCCAGCCGACGCGTAGCGCCGCCAGTCCCCACGCCTTCGAGAACGTGGAGAAGGTCACCAGCCGGTCGTGGAGCGGCGGCAGCCGGTCATCCGCGAAGTCCCCGTACGCGCGGTCGAAGAGCACCGTCGCGCCCGTGGCGAGCAGCCGTTCGACGCCGCCCTCCGGCAGCACACCGCCGGTCGGATTGTTCGGCGAGCAGACGATCACCACCACCCCCGGCCCGGCCGCAGCGAGCAGCGCATCGAGCGGGAGCAGCCCTGAGTCGGGATCGAAGTCCACCGGCAGGGCCACCCCTCCGGCGATCGTGACGAGCTTCTCGTAAAGCGTGAAGGTCGGCCGCGGAAAGACGACCGGGGTACCGGGACCGACAAACGTACCGATCGCCGCGGCCAGCAGCTCGTTAGAGCCGTTTCCGACCAGGATGTTCTGCGGCGTGTAGCCGTAGGCCGCGGCCAGTGCTTCGCGAAGCGCCGTCGATTCAAAGTCCGGATAGACGTTCCACGGCCGCGCCGCCAGCCGGGCCAGCACGCGCTCCTTCAGCTCGCGCGGCAGATCGAAGGGGCTTTCGTTCTGGTTCAGCTTCACCGCGGCTTCCCGCAGTTCGAGCGTGTAGGCGGTCATGGTCGCTACCACCGCGCGCGCGCTCACGCCTGCACCTCGCTACCCAAGCGTGCTTCGCAGGAGAGCGCGTGATTCGGCAGTCCCTCGAAGCGGGCGATCGTCGCGGCAGCCGGTCCGACCTCGGCCAGCGTCTCCGGCGTGAGCGTGACGATGTTCGTGCGCTTCACGAAGTCGTACACGCCGAGCGGGGAGAAGAAGCGCGCGCTTCCGGCCGTCGGCAGCACATGATTCGTCCCCACGGTGTAGTCGCCCGAGGCGGGTGGCGAGAAGGGACCGCAGTAGATCGCTCCCGCGTTCTCCGCGCGCAGCGCGAGCGTGCTGGCGTCGCGGGTCTGCAGCGAGAGATGCTCCGGCGCGATGCGGTCGGCGATGGTCAGCGCTTCGTCGATGGAGGCGACGGTCCAGACGATGGCCGGTCCACGTCCCGGCTCGTCCGCGGGAATCCGCGCAGCGATCGCTTCCGCCATCGCGTCTGTCGTCGCCAGACAGATCACCGCGGAGTCGGGACCGTGCTCTGCCTGCGCCAGCAGATCGGCCACCACGTAGTCCGGATCGGCCGTGTCGTCGGCGATCACCACCAGCTCCGTCGGACCGGCGGTCATGTCGATCCCCACCTCGCCGATCAGGCGCGCCTTCGCGGCGGTGACATACGCGTTGCCCGGTCCGACCACCTTGTCGACCCGCTCCAGCGACTCCGTTCCCAGTGCCAGCGCGGCGATGCCGGCGGCGCCGCCGGCCTGGTACAGCTCGCGGATCCCGAGACGATTGCAGACGTAGTGCAGCTCATCGCGTGCCGCCGCGGCGGGCGTGGTGGCCACCACGATCTCGCGCACGCCGGCGATCCGCGCCGGCACCGCGCACATGATCAGCGTCGACACGTACACCGCTCGACCTCCCGGCGCATAGACGCCCACGCGGCGCAGCGGGCGCACGCGATGGAGCAAGCCGCCCTGCTGATAGCTCGACGGCAGTTGCGGGAGATGGAACGCCTCTACCCGGGCCATGGCCAGATCGAGCGCCGCCGCGAGCTGCGGCTCGATCGTGACCTGCCGCGGCACGATGCGAATCGCGTCCGGCGCGAGGGTCACGCCGTCGAAACGCGCGATCTGCTCCGCCACGTACGCATCGCCGCGCGCGCGCACGCCGGCGATCATGGCGTCGGCGACGCGGAAGGCATTCTCGTTCGCGCCGCGGCGCCGTGCTTCCAGCGCGCGCAGCGTCTCTGCGGCTTCAGGCGAAGTTGCTCGCGACACAGTCATCCGTTGCAACATCTTTCGACTCCTCGATCCGCGCGATCAGGTCGCGGATCCGTTTCGGTTCGGTGCGGTAAACGTTCTTGGCGACGATCAGGCGCGGCGTGATCTCGGCCACCAGGTCCTGCAATTCCAGCCGGTGCACGCGCACGGTCGTGCCGGTCTCCACCAGGTCGATCACGTGAGAGGTCAGGCTCAGCACCGCCGCCAGCTCCACCGAGCCGGCCAGCGGCACCAGTTCGGCGCGCAACGCCCGCGCGTCGAGATACTGCCGGGCAATGCGCGGGTACTTGGTGGCGATCTTCGCCGTGACCTCGCGCGTCAGTCGCGGCGCACCGGGCGCGCCGATCAGCATCATCCGGCAGCGCCCGAACGGCAGCTCCACCGGCTGATACGCCGAGCATTCGTGCTCGAGGATCTGGTCCAGCCCGGCCACGCCGGCGTCCGCCGCCCCGTGCTCGACGTAGACCGGCACGTCGCAGTCCTTGACGAAGATCCATTCGATCCCGCCGCGCTGGAACACGAGCTTCCGCGTGCGCAGATCGGCGGAAGTGGGGACGTCGTATCCCGCCGCCGCGAAGACAGCCAGCACCTTCTCCTGGAGACGCCCCTTCGGGATGGCGATTCTCATGTTTAGCTCCCAGCTTTCAGCTCTCAGCTCTCAGGGCGGTGGTTGCAAGGTTTCGGGTCTCGACGGAGCTGTCCGGCAGTGCGGAGCCCTGAGAGCTGATACCTGCGAGCTGAGAGCTGACGTCATCGATCGTGAACGTAAAGCCGACCGCCGCCGCCTTCGGGCCGAACTGCTCGTACAGCGCGTCGTAGCGGCCGCCCGCGGCGATCTTCGTGCGCCGGTCCGTGCCATAAACGCGAAAGCGGAGGCCTGTGTAGTAGCCGGCCGGTTCGTCGAGATCGTCGAGGTGGAGGACGAAGGCGTCGTCGTCGAGGGCCCGGGCCAGCGCCTCCAGGCGCTCGGCGGCAGCTGGGTCGAACGCGCGGACGTCCGCGAGCGTGGCCGTGCCGGCGATGAGCTGGCGCGCCAGCGGCGGGAGGTCGTCGCGCATGCGCTTCGTCCGCAGCGCGTCGCGGACATCGTCGTCGAAGCCGTCCACGATCGACAGGTCGTTGTAGACCACCAGCGGCTCGATCCCGAAGGCGCGCACGATCCGCGCGACCAGCTGCAGCACCTCCACGTCGGCTCGGACGGAACGATCGCCGATGATCTCGCCGCCGATCTGGAACAGCTCGCGGTTCGTGCCCAGGCGCGTGGCCTCGCAGCGGATCACATCGCCGCGGTAGAACACCCGCAGCGGCAGCGCGGCAGGGGATAGTGTCGAGGAGAGGGCACGCGCCACCATCGGCGTAAAGTCCGAGCGGATGGCCACGAGCTCCCCTTCGCGGTCGACGAAGCGGTAGCTTCCTTTCGCCGCCCCGCGGCTCGTGACCCCGGCGTACGGCTCGGCGAAGTCGATGATCGGCAGGACCACCTCGGCGAAGCCTGCCTCTTCCAGCGTTTCGACAAAGCGCCCTTCCACGCGCCGCCGCCGTGCCGTCTCTTTGATCAGCAGCGGACGGGCGCCCGTGGGGTAGCGGAACTGAATGTCCATAAAGCCAAAAACCTCCTCCCGCGATCAGGAAGAGGTCTTCGACTCATGCTGGCTCGGCGGCGCCCCCTCCATTACGGCGGGGCACACACACGGCTGCACCCCATCAACTGTGGTGATGGTGGTGGTGCAGGCAGAGCGACAGCGGGCGATTCATTCGGGGGGTAGTGTAGGGGCGGGGGAGGGGAAAGGCAAATGCAGAATGCAAAATGGAAAACAGTCGGCGCGGTGCCGCGGCTTTCTTTTGCATTTTGCATTCTGCATTTTGCATTCTCATGTCCATGTACGTCCTCGCCATCTCCGGCAGCCTCCGCTCCGGGTCGTCCAACACCTCGCTTCTCCGCGCGGCCGAAACGCTCGCGCCGTTCGAGGTGCGCCTCTTCGAAGGCATCGGGGCGCTTCCGCACTTCAATCCGGATGAAGAAGACCTCGCGCCGCCGGCCGTCCACACCTATCGCGCCGCGCTGGCCGACGCCGCGGGGGTGCTCTTCTCCACACCCGAGTACGCCCATGGCTTGCCGGGTGTGCTGAAGAACGCGCTCGACTGGGTGGTGGGCACGGGCGAGCTGGTGGACAAGCCGGTGGCGCTGGTCAATGCCTCGCCGCGGGCCACGTTCGCGCAGGCGCAGCTCACCGAGACGCTCAGCGTGATGTCCGCCGCGATCGTGACGGAGGGCTGCGTGACCGTGCAGATCCCGCGCAACCTCGATGCGGACGGCATCGTCGCCAACGCCTCGTTCGCCGAGCCGCTGCGCGAGGCGCTGGCCGCGTTCGCGCGGGCCTTGGCGGCGCGGAAAGCATCGTAGAATCCCGCGACCATGACTCTCGACGAGCAACTCGATTACCTCGGCAAGGGGGCTGTCGACTTCCATGACCGCGCCGACCTGAAGACCAAGCTGCAGCGCGGCCGCAAGCTCACCGTGAAGGTCGGCTTCGATCCCACGGCGCCCGACATCCACCTCGGCCACACGGTGGTCATCCGCAAGATGCGCCACTTCCAGCAGCTCGGTCACCGCGTGATCTTCCTGATCGGCGACTTCACCGGGATGATCGGCGATCCAACCGGCAAGAAAGCCACGCGCCCGGCCCTGTCCACCGAGGAGATCCTCCGCAACGCCGAGACCTACAAACGGCAGGTCTACAAGATCCTCGATCCCGAGACCACCGAGATCCGCTTCAACCGCGAGTGGCTCGGTGCCCTTGGCGCTGAAGGCATGATCAAGCTGGCAGCCAAGTACACGCTGGCCCGCATCCTCGAGCGCGACGACTTCCGCAAGCGCTTCGACGCCCGCCAGCCCATCGCCTTGCACGAACTGCTCTACCCCCTCGCGCAGGGCTACGACTCCGTGGCACTCGAAGCGGACGTCGAGCTGGGCGGCACCGACCAGCTCTTCAACCTCCTGGTCGGCCGCGATCTCATGCGCGAGTACGGGCAGGAGCCGCAGGTGGTCATGACCATGCCGCTGCTCGAAGGGCTGGACGGCATCGAGAAGATGTCGAAGTCGCTCGGCAACTACATCGGCATCGACGAAGCCCCTGGCGCCATCTTCGGGAAGGTCATGTCGATCTCGGACCCGCTGATGTGGAAGTACTACACCCTCTGCACCGATCTCACACCGGCGCAGGTCACGACGCTTCGGCAGACCGTCGAGTCGGGTGAGAAACACCCGATGGATGTGAAGAAGGCGCTGGCCAAGTCGATCATCCGCGACTTCCATGATGAAGCCGCGGCCGAGCACGCCGAGGCCGAGTTCCGCCGCATCTTCAGCGACAAGCAGGCCCCGACCGACATCGAGGAGAAGTCCTTCCCCGCCTCCGCCGAGCCGCAGCTGCTGGCCAAGATCATCACCGGGGCCGGCCTCGCCGACAGCAACAAAGACGCGCAGCGGCTCATCGCGCAGGGCGGGGTGCTGGTGGACGACGTGAAGGTGGAGTCCTCACGCCACGTGCTTGATGCGATGGCCGGACGCAGCTATTTGCTCAAGGTCGGCAAGCGCCGGTTCGCGCGGATTACGTTCGGATAGCGAACCGGATTCCGCCTCTGTCGGTACGTCTTACGCCGCTCCGCGGCTGATTCCTGGGACGCCCACGGATCCCAGGGCTGAAAAGCGCCCTGGGCTACATTCTCACGCCGCTCCGCGGCTAAGAACGACCGCGCGCTCCGTGCGTCTTTCAGCCGCGGAGCGGCAAAAGAATGTAGCCCAGGGCGCTTTTCAGCCCTGGGGGTCCGCGACGCGCCCCCAGGAACCCAGCCGCGGAGCGGCGGAAGAACGGTGAGGCGGGAGTGGGCTCTCCTCCTCATTTACAAAAACCGGATCGGGATCACGAACTCCTCGGTCGACGTTTGGTCGTGTGCCCGGACGCGGATCTGCCCGGTCTTCCCTTTGAGGTCACCGGTCGCGCCGATGACGAGTGTGCCTTTGGTGTCGACGAACTCGGCGTCCGAGGTCGAGGAGATGATTTCCAGGCCGCGGCCGACGGCATTGCCGAACTCCGTGGAGACGATCACGCGCACGCTCGCGGGGAAGAGCGACGTCACGACGTCGAGGGGCCGGTCGAGGATGCCGTCGTTATTGATGTCCGGGATGTCGACGGAGCCGTCTTCATCGACGTCGATGCCGAGGAGAATCAGATCGAAGCGCTCGCGGGTGCGCATGCCGGGGATGAACGTCGGATCGCCGCTCTGATCGATCGCGCTGCCGTAGACGATGGCCGACCCGGCCTCGATCACCGCCCGCACCGTATCGCCGTCCTGTGGCGTCTGCCCGAACAGCGTCTGGATGCCTGTGTTGTACTGCGCGTGCTGTCCGGCCG
>JAXDJK010000261.1:0-2743 GCA_034665665.1 Acidobacteriota bacterium | reverse complement strand
CAGGCGATCGAGGCGGGAACTCGGGTGGCCGCCGAGGCGCTCGGCCTTGAGCGTGAAATCGGCACCCTGGAGCCCGGCAAGCTCGCCGACGTGATCGTTGTCGACGGCGATCCAACATCCTCGATCGCCACGCTGCTCGCGGAAGGCAACCCCGTGCGCGTGTACACCACCGCGTCACCGATCTCGGTCTAAGGAGATAGGTTCACGTGTTTGAGCACACTCCAGGCGTCGCGCTCGATGGGATCCTCGAACACGCGGGCGTCGGCCGGCGGCTGGCCGTCGTCGGTAGCACGGTGATCGACGGGACGGGTGCTCCGCCCCTCCCCGACGCTTCCGTTGTGATCGAAGATGGGCGCGTTGCTGCGGTCGGACCGCGAGCCGACGTCGATGTCCGCGACATGGACGTCATCGACGCAGCTGGGCACTGGGTGATGCCGGGCCTGATCGACTGCCACCTCCATCTCTCGGGCGACACGACGTTCGACATGTGGCGTCGCTATCTCGAGGCTCCCGAGCTCCGGCTATTTCATGCCCTCCGCCAGTCGACGACCGCACTGGCGCGGGGGTTCACCACGATCCGCGACGTGGGTCTTGGATCCGCGGTTGCCATCCGCAGGGGCCATCAGAGCGGATGGATCGTCGCGCCGCGGATCCTTGCTGCCAATAGCGCGATCACGATTACCGGCGGCCACGCGGACTGGACCATCTTCCCGCTCGAGATGGTCCGTAACATGAATCTGCGCGGAACCATCGCGGACGGGGTCGACGAGTGCCGCCGCGCCGTCCGCCGCGCATTCCGCGAAGGCGCTGACCTCATCAAGGTCATGCCTGGTGGAGGCGGCGTTACCAACCACGGCGACGACCTCGAGTCCCACGCAGAGATGAGCCTCGAAGAACTCTCGGCGATCACCGAGGAGACGCACCGCAGGGGTGCTCGAGTGGCCGCTCACATCAACGGGCTCGAAGCCGCCCGACTTGCACTGGCCGGCGGCGTCGACACCATCGAGCATGGCGTCTTCGAGCCGGACTCCGAGATTTTGGACACGATGGCCGAACGCGGGATCTCTCTCGTGCCGACCCTGCTCATCTTCCGCTGGGTGGCGGAGGAAGGCGACAATTTTGGCGTGTTTCCCGAGGGCATCGAAGCCGCCAAGCGGCTCCTGGAGCTCCAGTTCCGACTCGTCCGCGCCGCCCACGATGCCGGAGTCAATGTCGCCGTCGGCACCGACAACACGGGAGTAATGCATCTGGACACCAATGCCCGCGAACTCTGGTTGCTCGAGCAGGCCGGCCTCAGCTCCATGGACGCTATTTGCGCCGCGACACGGGACGCGGCGAAGGCGTGCGGACTTGGGAGCAGCCTTGGCACGCTCGAGCGCGGCAAGGTCGGCGACCTCCTTGTTCTCGCGCGCGATCCACTCGAGGACCTCACGTCCCTGTGGGCTGACGGCACGATCGCGCGAATCGTGCAGGCCGCGCCGGCCACGTGACCGTACCGATGAACCGCCCCGCGCCTACCGAATCCGCGCCTGCCCTCCTCCAGGTTCGCGGCCTCGAGACTCAGGACCACACCCGGGCGGGGATCGTGAGGGCCGTTGACGGCATCAGCTTCGATCTGGCCGCCGGCGAGGTGCTGGGTCTGGTCGGCGAATCCGGTTGCGGGAAGTCGGTCACCGCCCTCTCGCTGATGCGTCTGGTACAGGGTCCGGTCGGGCGCATCGCGGGCGGTGAGGTCATCTTCGATGGCCAGGATCTCTTGAAACTGGACGACGCGGCGATTCGGCAGCTGCGCGGACATCGGCTGGCAATGATCTTCCAGGACCCGATGACCTCGCTGAATCCGGTCCTGACCATCGGCATGCAGATTTCCGAGGCGCTGCGACTGCATCTCAAGATGCGCCGTAAGCCAGCCCGCGAGCGGACGGTGGAGCTCCTCGAATTGGTTGGGATTCCGGGGGCTCGGAAGCGCATCGACGACTACCCGCACCAGTTCTCGGGAGGGATGCGTCAGCGCGTGATGATCGCCATGGCTCTGGCGTGCCGGCCGAAGTTGATCGTTGCTGATGAGATCACGACCGCGCTCGACGTCACGATCCAGGCGCAGATCCTCGAGCTCCTGCGAGACCTGGCGGGTGCCCTCGGCACGGCATTCATCCTCATCACCCACGATCTCGGCATCGTGGCCGGCATGACACAGCGGGTGCATGTCATGTACGCCGGCCGGATCGTGGAGAAGGCCCGAACGCGCGACCTCTTCGCGAGCCCGAAGATGCCGTACACCTGGGGGCTTCTCCGGTCGATCCCCCGACTTGACCAGGAGCGGCACGAACGGTTGACGCCGATTGAAGGGCTCCCACCGGACCTGATTGCGCCGCCGCCCGGATGCCGCTTTGCCACGCGCTGCCAGTACCGCCGCGAGATCTGCGGCCAGCGCGAGCCCGAGCTCCTGCAGATCACGGGCGAACCCCCAGGCCATGAGGCCCGCTGTTGGGGCGTTCAAGACGTTCCCGACGGGGGATGGCTGCGTGGCGTCGACTGGCGGACAGACCTCGGTGACACTGCCGTGCTTGACGAAATCCGGCGTAGCGCCGCGCAAGTTCCCGCGGAGGCCGGGCGTGCCTTGCCCGACGGGGACGCTCCTGACATCACAGCCGAGAGGATTGCATGACCCTCGTGCCGGCTCCCGGATCCTCCCAACGCGGGATCGCCGTGCCCGAGAACCTGCTCGAGGTCCGCGGTCTCA
>JAXDJK010000260.1:0-7107 GCA_034665665.1 Acidobacteriota bacterium | reverse complement strand
GGTGATGGGGTCGGGTTTGAGCGAATCGGCAGCGGTCTGGCGGAGGATCTGTTCGTCGCGCTGAAGCATGCGGCGGAGGTCCCCGTCCGAGATCACGCCGAGCATGGCGCCCGCGGCGTCGACCACGGCGGTGATGCCGAAGCCCTTCTTCGACATCTCGTAGATGACTTCATGCATGCTGGTCGTGCCGGGCACGACCGGGACCTCGGCGTCTTTGTGCATGAGATCGCGCACGCGGAGGAAGCGCTTGCCGAGCTTCCCGCCGGGATGGAGGAAGGCAAAGTCCTCTTCCTGAAAGCCGCGCCGGCGCAGGAGCGCCATGGCCAACGCATCGCCGAGGGCCAGCGTGGCGGTGGTGGAGGCGGTGGGGGCCAGTCCGAGCGGGCAGGCTTCCTCACGAATCGCGGCGGAGAGGTGAAAGTCGGCCCCCCGGGCCAAGGTCGATTTCGGCTTGCCGGTGATGGCCACGATCTCCGCGCCGATGCGCTTGATGGTGGGCAGGAGCCGGACCAGTTCCTCGGTCTCGCCGGAGTTGGAGATGGCCAGGACGATATCGCCCGTGACCAGCATCCCGAGGTCGCCGTGGAAGGCTTCGGTGGGATGCATGAAGAAGGATGGCGTGCCGGTGGAGGCCAGCGTCGCGCTGAGCTTGCGGCAGATGATCCCGGACTTGCCGACGCCCATGGTCACGATGCGTCCCGTCGTGGTGGCGATGCGCTCGACCACATCGATGAACGTGCCATCGAGGTGCTCGATCAGCCCGCGAATGGCCTCCGCCTCCACCTCCAGCACCCGCCGCGCCTCGATGAGGGCAGGGTGGGTGGCAAGGTCGGCAGGGGAGGTGGACATCGGCATCGGGGCGCATGGTAGCAAAGGAGGCGTACTCCGCCGCGCTGTTCGTCGAAGGCGGGGCCGTGGTACACGGTCCACGCGTCCTGGTACGCGATGCAACGTGTCTGGTACGCGATGCATCGCGCCCTGGTACGCGATGCAACGCGTCTGGTACGCGATGCAACGCGTCTGGTACGCGATGCATCGCCTCCTGGTACGCGATGCAACGCGTCCTGGTACGCGAAGCACGACGCCCTGGTCCGCGAGCCAAGGCACCTTGGTTCGCGCATCAGCGGGCTTTGGTTCGCATGGCAGCGGTCCTTGCTTGACGAACCACCGCTGTTTGCTTCTTATGCGATGGCCTCTGGTTCGAGTGAAATGGGTGTCTGCTCCGGGTACGGTCACGCCTTGGTCCGTGCGCGGAGGCAACTCGGTTCCGTTGCTGCGCCGCGTCGTCTGCGTACGACGTCCGCTGGTTCGGCTACCACGGCTCCTCGGCGGCTCGACGCCTTTTGTTAGTTTGCCTTGTGCCCATGGCGTCGGGGGTCTGACCCCGAAGGGATCGCTGTGGTAGCAAAGGAGGCGTTTCCACGAACAGGCGTGCAAGGTCTACGCGAAGCTCCGGAGCGCGGGCGTCCTCGGCCGCAGGGCCCACAGGCGTCTCGCCTGTGCGTTCAAACGCGTACACGGATACACGTACAGGCGGGACGCCTGTGGGCCCTGCGGCCGGGACGGCCGCGCTCCCGATGGCTATGGCGTTAGTTTTCCTTGCGGGAGATTTGCTCCTGCGGGAGGAGGCAGGCGTAGAGGATGCTGGTCACCGGCGTTGGTACACCGCGCTGCGCACCTAACCGCACCACGGCGCCGAGTTGCGCGTCGAGTTCCGAGGGGCGTCCCTGCACGAGATCGCGGTGCATGGAAGTGGTAGCGTCAAACGGCATGCCGTCGATGCGCGACATGGTCATTGGGACGATGTCCGGTTCCAGCACGACGCCGCCCGCGGTGGCGACGGCCACGATCTCGCGCAACATTGATTCGGCGATGGCGCGCGTGCCGGGCATCGTCCGCCAGACGCCCATGGGCACGCGGGTGACGGCGCCGACGCCGCTGGTGGGGACGATGAACAGCAGCTTGCTCCAGAGGGAGTGGTGGATGTCGGGGGGAATGGTGGTGGGGACGCCGGCGGCGATGAGGGTCTGTTGCAACCGAGCCAGGCGTTCGCTGGGCCGGTTGTCGATCTCGCCGAACATGATGAACGGCTCGGCCCCGGCGTGTCTGATATGGCCCGGGGCGACGATGAAGCTGACGATGCCGCAGAGGCCCGCCACAGCGTGCTCCGCGCCGACGAACTCCGCGAGTTGCTCCGGCGCTTCCACGCCATTCTCCAGCGGGACCACGACCGTGTCGGCCCCGAGGAGGGGAGCGATGTTCGCCACGGCCTCGGGGATCTGCCACGCTTTGACGGTCACGAAGACGGCATCGACCGGACCGATGGTCGACGGGTCGTCCGTCGCCTGCACCGGGTTCACGACGAAGTCGCCGCCGATGCTGTCTACCCGCAGCCCGTTCGCTCGTAAGGCCGAAAGCGTCGCGCCGCGCACGACGAAGGTCGTATCCACGCCGGCCTGGGCCAGCTTGCCGCCGAAGTAGCCACCCACACCGCCGGCACCAATGACCGCGATCCTCATCTACTTGTTCTTCCAGGCGCCTTCGCTGCGGTGCGTGGCCATCCAGACGTCGTCGAGGGCGCCTTCACGCAGCATCTTGGCGATCCAGACGATCTGGCCGGTATGCGTCGACAGGTGCGCGTTGATGTTGATGAGGTCTTCGATCACGTACTGGTGCATGTCCGGGACCGGCGACGGGGCCGTCAGCCCCTCGGCGGTGAAGCGGTCGAAGGTGCGCTCGGCCATCTGAAAGACGGCGTCGAAGCGGCGCATCAGCTCTGCTTTCGGGATGTGCGTGCGCTCGGCGAATTCGGCGTCGCGGTCGCGCTGGAACGTGACCCCGCCGTGCTTCTTGTTCAGATAGAGGTGAATGGAGCCGTTGAGGTGCAGGATCAGGTTGCCGATCGAGTTCGACGACTCGTTCGGCCGCCACCAGATCTGTTCGTCCGTCAGCGGCTCGACGGCGGCGCGGATCTGCGCCGGGAACACGCCGATGGTGCGTTTGCGGAGCGCTTCGAGAGCGATGGCGGCAAGGTCGGTGCTCATCCGCGAATCTTAGACCAGCCCCAGGCGCCGTGCGTGCTCAAGCGCTTCCGCCGAGTCCTTCACGTAGACGAATTCAACGCCCGCGGCGAGCGCTTCCTCGCCAATCGAGATCACGGCGCGGTCCCGATGCTCCTCGGTGACGTCGCGGATGAAGGCGGCCTTGATGCGGGTGCCGTGGGTGCGGATGACCTGCAGGTAGATCTCCGGATCGTGCTGACCGCTGTCGCCGATCAGGACGAACGGGAGATCCGGGTAGTACTCGAGGAGGAGCTGGATCTGCGCGAGCTTGTGCGTTTCGTGCGGGACGCTGATGAACTGTTGCTCGCTGATACCCCAATCCTGCAGGAACATCGGCCCGTGCGGGATCTGCGTGAGGTTCATGAAGTCGTGAATCAGCTCGTAAAGATTCCACGGGCTGCTGGAGACGTAGAAGACCGGGTTGCGGTCCCGGTGCAACGCGCGATAGAGCTCGGCCACGCCTTCGAACGGCGGACGCATGGCCGCGTTCTGCAGGAGGATGGAGCGGACCATGCGCAGCAGGCTGGTCGCGCCGGTCTGGACGATGGTGTCGTCGATGTCGCTGATCACCGCGAAGTCGGCCGGTCCGGGAACCAGGACCTTGCCGACGGCGGTCACGGCAAGGTTCGGGAGCTCCAGCCCGACTTCGTGCCAGAGCTGCCCCGCGTCGATGACCTCGGGCTGCAGCCGGACCTGGAAGTATCCTTCCTCGTCGGTCCGGGTCTCGACCACGGCGTCACGGTAGTGGGCAAGGACGGGCATGTGCGCCACTTCGTCGCTCTGGAACCGGCGGTAGGTATTGAGCACGTTGCGCCAGACTGGTTCGGCGGCGGTGGCGCGGCTGATCCGCTTGTCGACCAGCACCCGGCCGCGGAGGAGCAGCTCGTTCCCTCGGCCGAAGCCGAAATAGGGGTGGATGGCCAGGACGGAGCCGGCGGAGCCGCGCATCCGCCGCATCGTAACGGCATCGTGTAGAATCCGGCCGCCTTCCCGGCACAGAAAAGCGGCGCGATCCTTGCGTCCGCTTTTACACCCCGACCAACGTCTACCGAGAGGACCCTGAATGAGCGAAATGATGACCGCTCCTGCGAGCGAAAAGACGCTTCCGGTGGAGCCGAAAACGGCCATCTGGAACCCATCCCCCGAGGATCTCCGGAAATACGCGGCAGAGATGCCGAACGCCCGCCCCACTGAATTCGGCAACCTGAACGTCGCCACGCGCGTGGTCTCGCGCTCGAAGGGATCGACGTTCGTGGCCACCGATCGCCCCGAGGAGCACTCCGACCAGACCATCTCCCGCGCGGAGTACGACCGGATTGCCAAGCTGCAGGACGACTACATCCGCACCCGTGACATGCTGGTCATCGAAGGCTTCATCGGCAACGATCCGGAGTTCCGCACGCCGGCGCGCCTGGTCATCGAGAAGGCGAACGCGAATATCGCCGCCATGCAGCACATCCTTTATTACCCGGCCACGGCGCAGGAGTTGGAGAGCTTCGAGCCGGAAGTGACGGTGATCTACACACCGAACCTGAAGGCCGAGGGCTATCCGGAAGATCGGCTGATCGCGGTCGACCTGGAGAACTACATCACCCGCGTCTTCCACTCCGATTACTTCGGGGAGTCGAAGAAGGGCGGGCTGCGGATGTGGAACAAACTGGTGTACGAGCGCGGCGGGCTGTCGCTGCACGCCGGCTGCAAGGTCATCCCGGTGGGCGACTCGAAGCGGGTCGGCCTGATCGTCGGCCTGTCCGGCACCGGCAAGACCACCACCACCTTCACCAAGCAGAATGATTCGCAGCCGGTGCAGGACGATTTCTGCGCGCTGATGCCGGGCGGGAAGATTTACGCGACGGAGAATGGCTGCTTCGCGAAGACGTTCGGCCTGAATCCGAATGACGAGCCGACCATCTATCACGCCTGCGCCTCGGAACACGCGTATCTCGAGAACGTCTCGCAGGACGACGGCGGCAAGATCGATTACTTCGATACGTCGTATACGCCGAACGGCCGCGCGGTCATCCGCATGGAAGACATCGCCGGCGCCGCCGATGCGCGCGAGATCACCAAGGCCGATTTCCTGCTGATCCTGAACCGCAACGAGAACATCATCCCGGCGGTGGCCAAGCTGGAGGGCCCGCTCGCGGCCGCGTACTTCATGCTCGGCGAGACCAAGGGCACGTCCGCCGGCGGCGCGGCGGAAGCCGGCAAGTCGCTGCGCGTGCCGGGCACGAATCCGTTCTTCCCGCTGCTCCATGCATATCAGGGCAACCGGATGAATGAGCTGATGAAGGGCAGCCCGATGGAGGTCTACCTGATGAACACGGGCTCGATCGGCGGCGACGGCAAGGCCGAGGGCTCGAAGAAGGTGAAGATCCAGCACTCGTCCGCGGTGGTCAAGGCCATCGCCGAGGGCACCATCAAGTGGGAGAAGGATCCGGACTTTGGCTACCTCGTGGCCACGGAGCTCCCCGGCATCGACGACACCGATTACCTCCAGCCGAAGAAGATGTACGAACGGCAGGGGAGACTCGACGAGTACAACCAGCTGGTCGAAAAGTACAACAAGGACCGGCGCGAGTACCTGCGGAAGTGGAAGGGCCTGGACGCGGAGATCGTCGACGCGATTTAGGTGTCAGGTCTCAGGTGTCAGGTCTCAGGGCTCCGCTTCACGGCGGGGCCCTTTTTCTGTCTACGGTTCGGGTACGCGGTAGCGCGCGTCGGAGACGCGCACTACACCGGGAGCCCTGTCGGCGAATCGCACGGTGTAGTGCGCGCCTCCGGCGCGCGCTTCAGGCGCTGCACGCGGCAAGCCTACGTCTCGACGTGCAGGAACATGTAGATCGCGCTCAGCGCGAAGAGGATGTTGGCGGCCCACGCCGACAACAACGGCGGCAGGTTGCCGACCTCGCCGAACTTGGTGAAGACGGCGAAGATAATCCAGTAGACGATCCCCAGTCCCAGCGCCAGGCCGACGCCGTAGAGCGCGCCGCGTTTGCCCATGCGGAAGGCGAACGGCAGCGCGATGAGGGCCATGACGATGCTGATGGCCGGCCACGAGGTCTTGGCGTAGAGCTTGACCGTCATCTCCTCGGCGGCGTAGCCGGATTTGCGGATGGTTTCGATGTAGCGCCGCAATTCCGTGTACGTCATCTGCTCAGGCGGCTTGACGTCGGCGGCGAAGTCGTCGGGAGTCTCGGAGTAGAACAGCGGGAGCGGCTTGGTGATCGGCGTGTAGGTGGTGTGTCCGTCGTCGCCGAACGAGCGCATCCAGCCTTGATCGAAGGCCCAGGCCTGGCCGTTCCAGGTGGCGCTGTTGGCGTAGACGCGCCGGGTCAGGCGGAACTCCGAGGGGTGGAACTCGAAGACCTGGATCTGCGAGAGCCGCTTCGCGTCCTTGTCGTAACTGAGGAAGTTGATGATGTAGCGGCCCTTGCCGCGGTACCAGAGCTTCTGCTGCGACGCGGCTGTCTGCGTGGCGCGGCCTTCGATCTTGTTGTGCAGCTGGGCGGCGCGCTCGTTGGAGTACGGCAGGACGAAATCGAGGATGAAGTACGCCAGCACGCTCATGACCGCCGCGACGGCAATGATCGGCAGCGCCACGCGGTAGAGCGAGACGCCGCCAGACTTGATGGCGGTGACCTCGTTGTTCTTCGAGAGCATCCCGAAGGTGACGAGCGTGGCCACGAGCACCGAGATCGGCAGCGTGAGGTTCAGCACCTGGAAGATCAGGAAGCGGTAGTACAGCAGCAGCGTGCTCGCGGCGATGTGGTTCTTGCGGATGTCCTTCGCCAGGTCTGTGTAGTCGATGATGATGTAGAGGGCCATCACCGAGATCAGCACCATGCCCAGAACCTTCAGGAACTCCTTGAGGATGTAGCGGTCGAGGATGTTCGGGAAGGTGATGTCCAGCCGGTTGAGCAGCGACGGCGTGTCCTCGGCATTCACGGCGGTGCCGTCCGGCCGGCGACGGGCCAGCCGCTGCTGGATCGCGGCGCCCATCCGCTTGAAGAGGCCGCCTTCCGAGCGCAGGGCCACGTCGCGG
>JAXDJK010000259.1:0-3961 GCA_034665665.1 Acidobacteriota bacterium | reverse complement strand
TCATCGAAATCCTTGGCCGTCTCACCGTCGATGGTGACGATGTTGCGGCCGCGCAGGTCGACCCGTTTCGCGATCTCTTCCTGCGGGACCACGGTGGGGATGTTCTCGGCGTCGCGCAGCACTTCCTCAGGAAAGATGTGCGGGATGTGGTGCTTGCGGATCACCACTTCGATGTCCACGCCGGGATCACCGATGAAGCCGATCACCTCGACCACGCGTCCCGTGGCAAAGTGCGTGGAGCGGTCGGGGTAACGGTCGATCTCGACGTTGACCATCACCCCTTCCTGCGCATTCATCGTCGCGTCTTCGTCGATGATGATGTCGGTGTCGAGGCGGAAGTCGTACGGCACGACGTAGGGCTCGGGATCGGTATGGAATCGCCCGACCACGGTGCGGTGCGCCCGGCGGAGGATGCGGATCACTTCCCCGTCGATGTAGTCGCGGTTGTGGATGCGCCGGGTCTTGGCCTTGCGGTCGCCGGGCGGCTTGTCGAGACGCACGATCACGAAGTCGGCGTTCATGGCGCCCTTCATGGCGTTGCGGTCGATGTAGATGTCCGGCTGCACCACTCCGGCCCCGGCGCTCCCGGCCCCGGCGCCCTCGGTCACGACGCCGCCGCGAAGCGTGCCGTGGCCGTCGGGGTGCACCTTCATCACGGCCGCGTGGTAGGGCGTGAACTCGAGCAGCGAGTAGCGCTTGCCGCGGACGGCGATGACCACGCCGTCCTGTTCGAGCTCGTCGACGGCACGCTCGACTGCTTCCTTGCTGACGTCGGGATCCTGCAGGCGCTCGTGGATCTCGGCACGGCCGAGGAGACGGTTCCCGCGCTGCCGGAGCAGGGCGATGATCTCCTGATGGAGCTCGGGACGCTGTGGGAGCGAAATGGATGGCGGCAAGAGGGCCCTCCCGTGGCCTAACGCGGCGTCCGGGTGGACTTGCCGTTGGAGCGGAGGGCCACGGAGAGGCGCTTGTGCGACACCAGGCGGCGGCGCACGGGGCGGACAGACTCGGCGAACCCGTTGAGCATGGTCTGGGTGCGGAGCTTGTTGTGGAGCGTGTTGCGGTGGACGCCGAGCTTTTTCGATGCCTGCGTGACGTTGCCTTTGCTGGCCGTCATTGCCGCAACGATGTACTTCCCTTCGAACGCCTCGACCGCCTGCGCGAGTGTGATTCCGTTGCCAATCAATTCGCGGATGATGGCATTCAGACGATCGTCGATGCTGACCATTCGTTTCAACCTCAATATGTTTTGGAGGAGCGAGATTCTACTACTGCGGTTCGACGGACACGCGAAACTTTTTTCCGTCGTTGCGACCCTTGACAAATACAACAAATGCCATCGCAACGCATGTGATGAAAGTCATTGCCGCGCCTGCGACCAACGATCCCGGACGATACGTCCAGACGACCTGGTGATGCCCGGCCGCGACGGCGACGGCGCGGAAGATACCATTGGCGAGGAGCTTTTGTGCGGGCTTTCCGTCGACCGTGACCGACCATCCCGGCGCATCTCTCTGGGCCAGCACGAGGATACCTTCGCGCGAGCCGTCGACACTCACGCGTGCGTCCGTGGTGGAGAGCTCCGGCACGAACGGCAGCACCTCGAACGGACCGCTCGCCAGCGCCGGATGCGCCGCGGGCGTGACCAGCAACGCGTCGCGTGAACGGCCGTCGATCAACGCGCGCAACGCCGCATCCGCGGACGGCTCCGAGCGCGCCCGCGTCCACACCGCGGCCATCGGACGGTAATGATGATGGCGGTAGAGCACGACCTTCGGCCCCACCCGCACCAGTTCCATCGGCGGCCCCATGGCCCGGTCGCTCACGACCCACCCCACCGGCAGAAACGCGAGCAGCTGCGCCTTCGGACCAGCCAGGATCTCCAGGAACATCGCGTAGTAACGGCTGTCCACGATCGGCGCCGCGGTGAAGACGTCCTGCCGCCGGTCGTACAGGTTGAGATAGCCGAGGATCCACCACGGTCGCGCGCCCGGCTGCGGCGTGCCGATGCGCAGGATCTTCGACTCCGCACCGACCGCCTGCTCGTACGGCACCACGTCCGTGCGGAACGGAGCGCTGGCGAAGAGCGGCGCCGTGCGGGCGCGCAGATCCAGCACCACGATCAGCACCACCACCAGGTCCACCCAGCGCGCCTTCGGCCGCAGCCGCTGCCACCCGATGGCCGCCAGGCCCGCCAACGCGAACGCACCGAACGGCACGAGCCGCGCCGGATAACGGAAGAGCGTCACCGGAAGCGCCACCAGCAATGACGGCCCTGCCGCAATGATCATCGCCACCACCAGCAGCGCCAGCCACCCGTACACGACGCGCGTGCGCCACGAAGCAGCCACGCCCACCGCCGCGAGGAGCAGCACGGCCATGCTGACGTAGACGATGGGAATGAAGTGCTGCCCGAGGTGCGCATCCATCAGCGCCGCCCCGCCACGTGGCGGCACGGCCAGCCGCAGCCAGTCACGCAGCGGCATCGAATCGCGCAGGATCTCTTCCGCCGCAAGACCGCCCGTGGCGCGCTCGCTGGTCCGCACCAGCTCCAGGAACGGCAGGAGCTGCACCGCGGACACACCGAACGCCACGGCCGCCGCACCGGCAATGCGCGCCACGCGCTGCCGTTGCGCCAGCGCCACCACCACGTACATGGCCGCGCCGAGGGCCGCGAAGAACGGCTCGCCCGCCAGAAACGACATGGCCATGACGATCCCGCCGCGCACCGGCCGCGCATCGAGCGCGCAGAACAGCACCAGCGGCAGCCATGCAAACGTGGCCAGGTTGTTCGACACATCCAGCAGCGACAGCACCGGCCCCGCCAGCATCAGCGCCACCGCTCCAACCAGCGCCGCTCCCGGCGACACGCTGCGCTGGAACAGCAGGTACGCGCCCCACCCCAGCAGCGCGATGTGCAGCAGCAAATACAGCACGTACGCGCGTGCGAACGGGAGCACCAGAAAAATCCACGACGGCGGATAGAACACGCCCGTCTGCGGGTTGGCCAGCCACGCCTCCCCCGAGGCGTTGTACGGATTCCAGAGCGGCAGATGACCGGCGCGCAGCTCCGTCGCCGTGAACCAGCGCAGCGGCTGGAAGTAGTCGGTGTGATCGCGCACGATCAACACTTCGTTGCGCAGCAGCGGCCCGATGAACAGCACCACCGCCACTACGGCAATCAGCAGCAGCGCGAAACGATGCCGGGCGATTGCTTCCGCGCTCACGGCGCGCAGAACTCCCTGACGATGCTGCGCATCAGTTGCACGCCTTCGGCGAAGAAGCGGCTGCGGATCCGTTCGTCCGTCCCGTGCACGCTGTCGGCGTCGTAGTAATTCACTTTGAACGGCGAGATGCCGTACGCCACCACGCCTCGCGCCCGGAAAAAGCGGCTGTCCGTCGTCCCCGCGCCGACCACCGGCGCGACCGTCGATCCCGGCTCCGCCTCCTGCATGACCCGCGTCAGCACCTGGTACAGCTCCGTGTTCGCGGAGCTGGCCGGCGTCGCCTCGCCACGCAGCAGCACCTCCAGCTTCGCTTCCGTGCCCACGGCGGCGGCGATGCGCTGCAGCATCGCATCCGCCGAGGAGTCGGGCAGGAGGCGGATGTCCAGGTCGGCGCTCGCGTGCGCGGGGATCACGTTCACGGTGTTGCCCGCGGAGATGCGGGTGATGGTCACGGTGTCGCGCAGCAGGATGCGGTAGCCCGGCGAGACTTCCCGCTCGATGCGCGGCACATCCAGCGGCTCGTGCACGGCCAGCATGGCCGCGCCCTGGGTCCGCCCTTTCGCGCGTCCCGCCGCGGCGAACATCCTGGCCACGTCCGGCGCGAGGTGGTACGGCGTCTCCAGCCGCTCCACCGCGGCCAGCGCGCGCACGAGCTTCGCCGCGGTGCCGCCATCAGCCGGCGGGCCGGCGCCATGTCCGCCCAGGCCATCGGCATGCAGCCGCACCCACAGCGG
>JAXDJK010000258.1:0-3939 GCA_034665665.1 Acidobacteriota bacterium | reverse complement strand
ACGATGATGTTGGCCACGATCAGGTTGCCGATGGCCTTCATGATCGCGTGGTACAGCAGGAAGCCGACGATCAGCACCACCAGCACGATCGCGAGCCAGAGCCACGGATTGCCGGCGCTCGGGTCTTCAAAGACGATCTTACCGTGGTAGTAGATCAGGCCGCCGAGCAGGACGCCGGTGATCCAGGTCCAGGCGGCCCCCCAGCGGAACCAGTAAAGCGCCCGCGGCAGCAGCTCCGGGTTGACGATCTTCTTGGTCGGACCGTCGAGTTTTGCCTGGAAGGGGCCGTTGACCCAGTTGAAAAAGTACAGCAGGCCGATCCAGGTGATACCGGCCACGACGTGCGACCAGCGAAAGAGCAGTTGAAGCCATTGATTTACATCTTCGGGCATGCCTAGATCTCCTCAACCTTCAATAATTTCGGGGAGTGGGATAGCCTCGCGGATTATGTACTCATTCGATGGAGAAGTCGCCATCGTCACCGGCGCGTCGAGTGGGATCGGCCGCGCGACGGCGGTGGAGCTGGCCCGGCGCGGCGCCCGCGTGGCGATCTTCGCCCGTTCGGCCGAGACGCTGGCCTCGATCGCCACGCCGTTCGGTGACGCCATGCTCGCGGTTTCGGGAGATGTGGCCGCCGCCGCGGACCTCGACCGGCTCTTCGCCGAGACCGAAGCGCGGCTCGGGCCGTGCAGCATCCTCGTGAACTGTGCCGGCATGATCGATACCGCATACCTCGTCGAGACCCCGCCCGAGCGGTGGGAGCGGATGTTCGCCGTGAACGTCCACGGGACTTATCTGGCCTGCCGCCGTGCGTTACCGTCGATGATCGACCGGAAACGGGGCGTCATCGTCAACGTGGCCTCGATTTCCGGCGTCTCCGGCCCGGAAAAGTTCCCCCGTTTCGTCTCCTACTGCGCCAGCAAAGCCGCCGTGATCGGCCTCACGGAAGCGCTAGCGGTGGAGGTGAAGCCGCATGGCGTGCGGGTGAACGCCGTCAGCCCAGGCTCCGTGGATACGCCGATGTGGGCGGAAGCCAGCGGCGGCGCGCCCGCGTCCATGACGCCGGAGGAGGTCGCCCAGACGATCCTTTTCCTGGCCAGCGATGCGTCCCGCCCCATGAACGGACAGAACCTCGATGTCTACAGCGCCTGACCTTTCCGCCATCCGGCCCACGTGGGCCGAGATCGACCTCCGCGCGTTCGAGCGCAACGTCGCCGCCATCGCTTCGCGTCTGCCGGCCGGGTCGCGGCTCGTGGCCGTGCTCAAGGCCAACGCGTACGGCCACGGCGCGGTGGAGCTGGCGCGCCGCTGCAGCGGCGCGCATGTGGCCATGATCGCCACGGCGCTCCTGGAAGAATCGCTGGAGCTGCGACGTGCCGGGATCACCCTGCCGCTGCTCGTGCTCGGCCCGCTGACGGAGCCGCAGGTCCGGATCGCGCTGGAGCACGACATCACCCTCGGCGTGCCCGGCCCGGAGGAGCTCGAAGCCGTCTGCCGGGTGGCGGCGGAGCGCGATGTCGCCATTCACCTCAAGCTCGACTCGGGCATGGGCCGCATGGGCGTGGTCGAAGGGGAGCTGCCGCGGGTCATCGAGCTGCTGCGCGGTGCGCCGCGCGTGCAGGTGGCCGGCATCTACACGCATTTTGCCAGCGCGGGCGATCCCCACGATCCGCTCACGGATCAGCAGCGGGCTCGTTTCGCGGCCATGATCGAAACCCTGCGCGCTGCCGGAATCGACGCGCCGCTGCACCATTCGGCCAACAGCGCCGCGACCATGCGCGGCCTCATCGAGCCCGGCGATCTGGTGCGGGTGGGGCTCGCGCTCTTTGGCGCCGAGCCGCTGGACGAAGGCGTCTCCCGTCTCGAGCCGGTCATGCGCTGGCGCACCGCCATCGCCCGGTTGAAAGAATTACCGGCCGGTCACGCCGTCGGCTACGGTGCGACCTTCCATACGATCCGGCCGAGCCGCATCGCCACGATTCCGGTTGGCTATGCCGACGGCTACGACCGGCTCTTCTCCAATTGCGGCACCGTGCTGGTGCGCGGACAGCGCGTGCCGGTGGTCGGCCGCGTCTCGATGGACCTGGTCACCCTCGACGTAACGGATCTTGCCGAGGTGACCGTCGGCGATGAGGTGGTTCTCCTCGGCGGGCAGGGCCAGGATGAGCTGAGCGCCGAGGAGCTGGCCGCGAAACTTGGTACGATCTCCTACGAGGTGCTCTGCAACGTCAGCGCGCGGGTCCCGCGCGTCTACCTCGATGATGGCGTTGTCGGCGTTCGCTCGCGATTTGACTGACGCACGATTCACTGACGCATGACCGGCCTCCTCGAGCGTATCGGACTCCGTTTCATCAAGCTCTTCGAACAGACCGGGCTGTGGTTCACCGCGCTCGGCAAAACGTTCATGTGGGCCTTCCGCCCGCCGTACGATGTCGGTGAGTGGTTCCGGCAGATGGTCCGCGTCGGCGTCGATTCGATCCCCGTGGTCTTCCTGACCACCATGTTCACCGGCATGGTCCTGGCGCTGCAGACCTTCAGCGGCTTCCAGCGCGTGCATGCGGAGCAGTTCGTGGCCAGCGTGGTCTCCCTGGCCATGCTCCGCGAGCTCTCGCCGGTGCTGGTAGGGCTCATGGTCACCGGCCGGGTGGGGTCCTCCATGGCCGCCGAGATCGGGACGATGCGCGTCACCGAGCAGCTCGACGCGCTCAAGGCGCTGGCCACGGAGCCCATTCAGTACCTCTTCGTGCCGCGCGTGATCGCCGCGGTGGTGATGCTCCCCTTCCTGGTGCTCCTCGGCGACGCCCTCGGCATCTACGGCGGCTACGTCGTGGCCGTGAAGCTGCTGCACACCAATCCGCTTGTCTACGAGCAGAACACCTTCAACTTCCTGCGCGTCAACGACGTCACCAGTGGCCTCCTGAAGGCGGCCATTTTCGGCCTGATCCTGGCCATCACCGGCTGCGTGCGCGGCTACCACACCAGCGGCGGCGCGGAGGGCGTGGGGCGGGCCACGACCAACGCGGTAGTCAGCGCCTCGCTCATCATTCTGCTCAGCGACTTTTTTCTGACGCGGCTCCTCTTCTAACTATGCCCATGATCTCCCTCCAGCACCTCTGGAAGTCGTTTGACGGACGGCAGGTGCTTCGTGACATGTCCATCGACGTCGAGCGCGGCGAGACCCTGGTCATCGTCGGCGGCTCCGGCACCGGCAAGAGCGTCACCCTCAAGCACATCATCGGACTGCTGCGGCCCGACAAAGGGCGGGTGATCATCGATGACCAGGACATCACCACCATGCGGGATTTGGAGCTGAACCGCTTCCGGGTCCGCTTCGGGATGGCCTTCCAGGAAGGGGCGCTCTTCGACTCCATGTCCGTCTTCGAGAACATCGCCTTTCCTCTGCGGCGGCACACGAAGATGAAGGAGAAGGAGATCCGGGACCGGGTGGAGGAGTGCCTCGACCGCGTGCACCTGCACAACGTCGAGAAGAAGCGGCCGTCGGAATTGTCCGGAGGCATGCGCCGCCGCGTCGGTTTCGCCCGGGCCATCTCCCTCGAGCCGCAGATTCTGCTCTTCGACGAGCCGACCACCGGCCTCGATCCCGTCATCAGCGACATCATCGCCGACCTGATCATGGAGATGGATGAGACCCTCCACGCAACGACCGTCACGATCACGCACGACATGAAAGTGGCGTTCAAGATCGCCGACCGCGTGGCCATGCTCTTTAACGGCGAGATCGTCGAGCAAGGCACGCCGGAAGAGTTCCAGGCCTCGACCAACCCGATTGTCCGCCAGTTCATCGAAGGCCGCGCGGAAGGGCCGCTGACAGACCTGGACTAACGGTTTGGTGAGTGGGACGAACGGGGGGCCTCCCGGCGGGAATGCTCAATGTTGAATGGGAAATGTTGAATGTTGAATTGAGCACGGCGCGGCGCA
>JAXDJK010000257.1:0-4087 GCA_034665665.1 Acidobacteriota bacterium | reverse complement strand
CTCGAAGACCTGAACAAGGCCTATCGCGATTATCCGGCGATGCACGAGCTCGACGTGTTCCCCGAGGGCTTCGAGTGGATCGACTGCTGCGACTCGGAGAACAGCGTGGTCACGATGATGCGCCGGGCAAAATCGCGGCCGGAAGAGACGGTGATCGTGGCGATGAACTACACGCCGCTGCCGCGGCAGAATTACCAGATCGGCGTGCCGCATGGTGGACGCTGGACGGAAGTGCTGAACAGCGACGCGCCGCTCTACGGCGGCAGCGGGCAGGGCAACATGGGCGGTGTCGACGCGGTGCCGATCCCGCTGCATGGCCGGCGCTGGTCGGTCACGCTGACCATTCCGCCGTTGGGTGCGGTTTTCCTGATCGCGCGAAACGAAGGCGTGGAAGTTGCGTTGGACGAGAGCCGCGAGGCCGTTGCGGAGCGCGAGCCGGCTGCTGAAACTGCCGAGGAGTCCGAGGCCCCGGCGGCTTGAACCATTTCTGAGAGGTGAAGACCCTTGTCTGATATTGACCTGGATGCGACAGCCATCCCGGGCCGGGAGACGTTCCCCCCGGCCGAGCCGGCGGCGGACGAGCGGGCGGTTCCGTTCGGTTTGCCGCTCGGCGCGAGGATGATCAACGACGGCCGCTGCGAGTTCCGTGTGTGGGCGCCGAGCCGTGAGAGCGTGGACGTGCACATCGTCGCCCCCGACGACCGGCGCGTGCCGCTGCGGAAGATGAAGGACGGTTACCACGAGGCCACCGTCGACAGCGTGAGCGAAGGGGCGCGGTACTTCTTCGTCATCGACGGCAACGAGCGGCCGGATCCGGCTTCGCGTTTCCAGCCGGACGGTGTACATGCGGCGTCGGCCGTGATGGGCCGCGACTTCGAGTGGCACGACGACGGGTGGCGCGGCCTGGAGCTGGAAGATCACGTGATCTACGAGCTGCACGTCGGTACGTTCACGCCGGAGGGGACGTTCGAGGCCGTGATTCCTTACCTCGACCGGCTGAAAGAGCTCGGCGTTACCGCGGTCGAGCTGCTGCCGATCGCGCAGTTCCCGGGCGAGCGCAACTGGGGTTACGACGGCACGTTCATGGGCGCCGCGCAGGCGTCGTACGGCGGACCGCGCGCGCTGAAGCGTCTCGTCGACGCGTGCCATCAGCGCGGCCTGGCCATCCTGCTGGACGTGGTCTTCAATCACCTCGGTCCCGAGGGCAATTACCTCGGCGAATACGGACCGTACTTTACGGACCGGTACAAGACGCCGTGGGGCCTGGCGCTGAACTTCGATGGGCCGCACAGCGATCACGTGCGTTGGTTCTTCGTGCATGCGGCGCTGCAGTGGGTGGACGAGTTCCACTTCGACGGGCTGCGGGTCGACGCCGTGCACGCGATCATCGACCACTCGGCCGAGCCGTTCCTGCAGGACCTGACGAACGCGGTGCGCGAGCGGGCGGAGCTGCTGGGGCGGAACATCTACACGATCGCCGAGAGTGACCTGAACGATCCGCGCGTGATCACGTCTTCGGAGCAGCTGGGCCTCGGCTTCGACTCGCAGTGGTGCGATGACTTTCATCACTCGCTGCACACGCTGCTGACCGGCGAGCGCGACGGGTACTACGAGGGATTCGGCAAGACCAGCGACCTGGCGCGCGTGCTCACCACCGGCTATCTGTACACGGGCCAGCATTCGACCTACCGCGCCCGCAAGTACGGTACGAAGCCGAACACGACGGATGGCGCGAAGTTCGTGGTGTTCGCGCAGAATCACGACCAGACCGGCAACCGCATGCTCGGCGACCGGCTGTCGAATCTCGTGTCGCACGATCAACTGCGGCTCGCGGCGGCGGCTGTGGTGCTGGCGCCGTTCGTGCCGATGCTGTTCATGGGTGAGGAGTATGGGGAGAAGGCGCCGTTCCAGTACTTCACGTCGCATTCGGATGAGGCGCTGATCGAGGCGGTGCGCAAGGGCCGCGCGGAGGAGTTCGACGATTTCGCCTGGCAGGGCGAGCCGCCCGATCCGCACGCCACGGATACGTTCCACCGCTCGAAGCTGAACTGGACGCTGCTGGAGCACGACGAGCATCAGTCGCTCTTCCGGCTTTACCAACGGCTGTTCCGCCTGCGCAGGGAAACGCCGGCGCTCCGCTCGCTGAATCTGCAGATGGTCGAGACCTTCGCCGACGATGAACGGCGGGTGCTCCTGATCCGTCGCGGCGGCGGGGACGTGCTGGTGGCCTTCAACTTCGCCGACAAGGCGCAGACGGTGGACCTGCCGTGGGAGTTCGCCGGGAAGGCGCTGCTGGATACGGGGGCGAAGCTGGATGGCGGTAGGATCACGCTCCCGCCGCACGCGTTCGCGCTGTACGGGAGGGAGTGAAGCGGTTCCTCGGAGTTCCTCGGGTTCCTCCGAGGAACTGCCTCTCCCGGCCCACCTTCTGCAAAAGGAGCCCTCGTGGTCTATCGCGTACCGGTTGCAACGTACCGCCTGCAGTTCAACGCGCACTTCACGCTCCAGGACGCACGGCAGATCGTGCCGTATCTGGCGGAGCTGGGCATCACCGATCTCTACTCCTCGCCGCTGCTGCGGCCACGGAAGGGGAGCGAGCATGGGTACGACATCGTCGACCCGACCATGCTCAATCCGGAGATCGGGAATGATGACGACTTCGCGGCGATGCGGGCGGAGCTGGATCGTCACGGCATGGGACTGGTGCTCGACGTCGTGCCGAATCACATGGCCGCCAGTCACGAGAACGCCTGGTGGATGAGCGTCCTCGAAAACGGTGCGCACTCGCGGTATCTGCATTACTTCGACATCGACTGGCGGCCGGTGGCGGCGCACGGTCGCGTGGAGGACAAGGTCCTCCTGCCGATCCTCGGCAAGCCGTACGGCGAGACGCTGGAGTCGAAGGAGATCCAGATCGGCTTCGACGCCGATGGGCTCTACTTCTCCTACTTTGACAAGCGCCTGCCGCTCGCGCCGCAGTCGTACCACATCGTGCTGCGCGAGTGCGTCGAGGCGCTGCCGGATGAAGGGGCGGGCAGCGAGGTGCGCGATCTCGTGGCGAATGATGAGGTCATCGCCAACAGCCGCTTCCTGAAGGACACGCTCTGGAGGCTGCACGAGCAGTCGGAGGCGTTCTGCCAGACGCTCGATCGCGTGCTGGCGAAATTCAATGGCGAGCAGGGCAAGCCGGAGACGTTCAACGAGCTCGATCACCTGCTCGACGCACAGTGGTACCGGCTGGCCTACTGGAAGATCGCCAGCGAGACCATCAACTACCGCCGCTTCTTCGACGTAACGGACCTGGTGGGGCTGCGCATCGAGAACCCGGAAGTCTTCGAGACGCGCAACAAACGCATCCTCGAATGGATCGCCGCGGGAAAGATCACCGGCATCCGTATCGATCACATCGACGGACTGTTCGACCCGGTGAACTACCTCTCGAAGCTCCAGCTCCGGCTGGGCGATCCAGCGACGGAGGAGACGGAGCAGTTCTACGTCGTGGTGGAGAAGATCCTGGCGGCTGACGAATCGCTGCCGCCGCAGTTCCGGGTGGCCGGTACGACCGGCTACGACTTTCTGGACATCGCCAATACGGTCTTCGTCGACCCGCGGGGGCTGGCCAGCCTGACGGAGTTTTACCGCGCGTACACCGGCATCACCACGGAGTTCGAAGACTTGGTGTACGAGCGGAAGAAGCAGGTCATCCACGATCTGTTCTCGGGCGAAATGCGCGCGCTGGCAATGCACCTGGCGTCGCTGGCGGTGGCGGACCGGAACGCCCGCGACTTCTCGCCCGCGGACCTGCAGGTGGCGTTGCTGGAAGTGACGGCGTGCATGCCGGTGTACCGCACGTATGTTCGCGAGGCGCCGGTGAACGATGCGGATCGCGCCATTCTCACGCGTGCGCTGGCCGAGGCGCGGCGGCGTGCCGGCACCGCAATCGAAGCGCGCGTGTTCACGTTCGTGCAGGAAGTGCTGCTGCTCGACCCGCCGGTGTACATCGCCACCGAGCGCGACACGTGGCTGCAGTTCGTGATGCGCTGGCAGCAGTTCACGGGGCGGGTGATGGCCAAGGGCGTCGAGGACA
>JAXDJK010000256.1:0-9183 GCA_034665665.1 Acidobacteriota bacterium | reverse complement strand
AGCGCATGCTCGTGCATCGGGGCGGGAGCTTCGGCCATTGCCAAAGCACTTTACCATTATGTGCGACCGACGGTTTGTCATCCCGAGCGTCGAGCGAGGGACCTGTGCGGGTGGGGCACGGGGCCTGTGGCGCTTGCATCGTGCCCCACCCGCCCAGGTCCCTCGCTCGACGCTCGGGATGACAAGCTAGTTACACCGGCATGAACCGGCCCATGGCCATGGTGCGGATCCGCTCCACGTCCTCCGCGCGTGCGACGGACAGCGGCACCGTCGCTTCCAGCGCGGCGAGAACGGCCGCGGTGGTGAGCGGCTCTTTGCGATGGAGGGCGCGGTAGAGGGCGGAGATGACGGCCTGCTCGATCTCGGCGCCGCTGAAGCCGTCGGCGGTTTCGGCGAGGCGGGGGAGATCGAACCCGGCGGGGTCGTGTTTGCGCATGCGCAGGTGGATGGCGAAGATCTGCTCGCGCTCCGCGCGCCTGGGGAGGTCGACGAAGAAGATCTCGTCGAAACGCCCCTTGCGCAGGAGCTCGGGCGCGGTGCGGGTCAGATCGTTCGCGGCGCCGACGACGAAGACCCCTTCGTTCTTCTCCTGAAGCCACGTTAAGAACGAGCCGAAGAGACGCTGCGACAGACCGCCGTCCGCCTCGCTGCCGGTGCCGGTGGGGAACGCCTTCTCGATCTCGTCGATCCACAGCACCACGGGGGCCATGGCCTCCGCCAGGGCCGTGGCCTTGCGGAAGTTCTTCTCCGACTCGCCCACGTACTTGTCGTACAGGCGGCCGGCGTCGAGCTTGAGCAGCGGCATCTGCCACTCGCGGGCGATGAACTTCGCGGCCAGCGATTTGCCGCAGCCCTGCACGCCGACGAACAGCAGGCCCTTGGGCGGCTGCAGGTTGAGCGCGCGCGCTTCCGCGCTGAAGCCGACGCGCGCGTTCGCCAGCCACTCTTTCAACCGGGCGAAGCCGCCCAGCTCATAGCGCTGGTTCTCCTCGGCCGGGAAGAACTCCAGCACGCCGTCGCGCTCGATGATCTCTCCCTTGCGGCGGACGATCCGCTCCACGTCGGCGGCGTCGAGCTTCCCATCCTCCACGATCGCCTGCGCGATCACCCGCCGCGCCTGATTCAGCGTCAGACCGGAGAGGGCCTGCACGAGGTGGTGGACGTCTTCACGGGAGAGGTCGACGTGCACGATCTGCCGCTCCTTCATCGCGTCGACCACCTGGCGCATCGTGTCGCGCAGCTCCTGCCCGTCCGGCAGCTGCAGCGTGAACTGCACCGCCAGCGCGTCCAGCTCGCGCGGTAAGGCCAGCGGCTCGCCGGTGAGCACGAGCGTCGACCGCGACCGCGCCAGGCGCTGTCCCAGCTCGCGGATGGCCCTGCAGACGCTGGCGTTCGCGAGATGCGGACCGAGGTCCTTGAGCAGGAAGATCCCCTCGCAATTCAGCTCGTCGATGTGCCGCAGCATGGCCGTCGCTTCTTCGGTCCCGGCGATGAAGTGCCCGTGCACGCGGCGGATGCCGGTGGTGACGGACCACTCGTAGAGCGGCAGCTGCAGGTCGGAGGCGAGCTCCCCCAGGATGGCCCGCACCCGTTCCTCCTCCACCGTCTCGATGGCGATGATCGAGTGGAAGGAGAGCATCAGGCCCTTCAGGTCGTGGACGGAGGAGCGGTGGGACATTTCTTTGATGCCTTCATTCTAGACCTCTTGCCAAATATCGCAATCAGCCATATATTGCAATACGCAATGATGACACTCGGACAGAAACTGGCGCAGCTGCGGATGCTGGAAGGGCACGCACGCGGCCTGGGACGGGAGCTGACCCAGACCGAGGTCTCCCGCGGCATCCGCGAGGAGCTCGATGGGAAGATCTCCCAGTCCTACCTCTCGCAGCTCGAGAACGGCGCCCGGCCGCACCTGACCGGACCGACCCGGCTCCTGCTCGCACGCTTCTTCAAGGTCCATCCCGGCCATCTCGTCGACGACATGAGCGAGATGCCGGCGCCCACCCTCCGGCAACGCCGGGAGATCGACGACCGCCTGGACATGTGGCTGATCGAAGGAGCGGAGTCGTTCGAGGAGGATCCGGCACTCGCCGAAGCATTGCTCAAGATCGCCAGGCATCCGAAGTCGCGCGACTGCCTGCTGCTGCTGGCCTCCATCGTCGAGAACCGGCCGCTCATCCAGCACCTGATCGAGAAGCTCGGCACCAGCCAACCCGCCCGCAAACGGCGCATCGCCTGAATGGATAAACCATGACCACACTCTTCGTCGTCTGCTTCATCGCGGGCCTGGGACTCAGTGTCGTTTCCTTCGTCTCCGGTCTCGAGCACGTGAACATCTTCGACAACATCTTCCACGGCCACGTACCGCATCTGCCCAAGGTGATCCGCCACAGCGGCAGCCGTGGCGCGCGGAACCGCGGCTCGGCGCTCAACGCCGCCTCTATCACCGCCTTCCTGGTCTGGTTCGGCGGCGGCGGACTGCTCCTGCAGCAGCTCACGCCCTGGTCGATCGCGCTCATCACCGCCGGCTCGGGCGTGATCGGCCTCTTCGGCGGCACGCTGCTCAACCGGGCCATCGGCGCGCTGTCACGGCGCGAATCGATGGCCGAGGCGCTGACCATGACCGGCACCATCGCCCGCACCACCATCCCCATCCGCGCCGGAGACGGCACGGGCGAGATCGTTTTCACGCATCAAGGTACGCGCCGCGTAGCCGGCGCACGAAGCGACGACGGCCGCGCCATCCCCAAAGGGGTGGAGGTCGTCGTCACCCGCTACGAAAAAGGAATTGCTTACGTCTCGACGTGGGACGAACTGGCCGCCGACAGCGGTCACGAACTGGCCGCCAGCGCGCGGCAGGAGGGAAACATCCATGCCTAGCATGAGTCTCTGGATCATCATCGGCGGTATTGTCGGAGCGACGCTGCTGCTCCTCGGCTTCGTCGCCCAGATGTACCGCAAGGTCGGCCCCAACGAGGCCTTCATCGTCTACGGCGTCGGCGGCACACGCATCATCAAAGGCGGCGGCACGCTCATCTTCCCGATGATCCACAGCTGGAAGACGCTCTCGCTCGAATTGATGTCGTTCGACGTCGCGCCGAAGCAGGACCTGTACACCAAGCAGGGCGTGGCCGTGACCGTCGAAGCGGTCGCACAGATCAAGGTCAAGAGCGACCAGGAGTCGATCCTCACCGCCGCGGAGCAGTTCCTCTCCAAGACGCCGCCGCAGAGGGAAGGCCTGATCCGCCTGGTCATGGAAGGCCACCTGCGCGGCATCATCGGTCAGCTCACGGTCGAGGAGATCGTCAAGCAGCCGGAGATGGTGGCCGACCGCATGCGCGGCACCTGCGCCGACGACATGGACAAGATGGGCCTGGAAGTCGTGTCGTTCACCATCAAGGAAGTGAAGGACGGCAATGAATACATCAGCAACATGGGCCGGCCGGACATCGTCCGCATCAAGATGATGGCCGACATCGCCAGTGCCGAGGCCGAGCGCGATACGGCCATCAAGCGCGCCGAAGCGCTGCGCGAATCGGCGATCAAGCGTGCCGAAGCCGATCAGCAGCGCGTGCTCGCCGAGACGCTCTCGCTGGCCGCGCAGGCGTCGGCACAGAACGACCTCGACGTGAAGAAGGCCCAGTTCATGGCCCTCACCAAGCGCGAGCAGGCCCAGGCCGACAAGGCGTACGAGATCCAGTCGAAGATCATGGAGCAGCAGGTCATCGCCGAATCGGTGAAGGTGCAGGTCATCGAGAAGCAGGAACAGATCAAGGTCCAGGAGGCGGAGATCCTCCGTCACGAGAAGGAGCTGATCGCGACCGTGCTGAAGTCGGCCGAGATCGAGCGGATGCGCGTCGAGACCATCGCCGCCGGCGAGCGCCAGCGCCTGATCTCGGAAGCGGAAGGCCGCGCCTCGTCCGTCCGTGCCGAGGGTGAAGCTG
Source organism: Acidobacteriota bacterium (assembly GCA_034665665.1). Classification (GTDB taxonomy): domain Bacteria; phylum Acidobacteriota; class Thermoanaerobaculia; order Gp7-AA8; family Gp7-AA8; genus DASWOB01. Next base: position 5,236 of record JAXDJK010000256.1, on the reverse strand, counting down.
AAGCCGACATCATCTTCCTCAAGGGCGAAGCGGAAGCGAAGGCGATGAACGTCAAGGCCGAGGCCTACCAGGGCTGGAACCAGGCCGCGGTCGTCGACCGGCTCATGACCCTGATGCCGGAGATCGTGAAGTCGCTGGCGGCCCCGCTGGCCAACGTCGACAAGATCACCATCGTCTCCACGGGCGACGGCAACGCCGCCGGCGCCCACCGCGTCACCGGCGACATCGCCGCCATCGCCGCCCAGGTCCCGGCCCTCTTCGAAGCGCTCTCAGGCATGCAGATGTCCGACCTGCTCTCGAAGGTGAAGGTGATCGGGACGCCGACTCCGACGGCGGTGGCGAAGGTCGAGTAAGAAAGCAAGTTGGCGGTTGGCGGTTGGCGGTTGGCGGGGAGACCATCCCCCGCCCGCCGCCTTTCCCGTCAACCGCCAACCGCCAACCGTCAACCCGCCTCACCCCGTAACCTTTTTGCCCCCAAGCCGTCCCTGGAGTACAACCGGCGCTCGAAACGTTCCGGCGAGCAACACGTACACTGAGGCGCCATGGCAATCGACAAAAAAAAGGTCCTGAACGAGGTCCGTATCTTCGTGTTGATGATCCTGATCGTCAGCTCGCTCCGCTCGGCACTGGCCGACTGGAATGATGTGCCGACCGGCTCGATGAAGCCGACCATCCAGGAAGGCGACCGCGTGGTCGTCAACAAACTCGCGTACGACCTGAAGATCCCGTTCACGACCAAGAAGATCATCGGCTGGGGCGATCCCAAGCGTGGCGACATCGTGGTCCTCTTCTCGCCCGTCGACGGCGTCCGCCTCGTGAAGCGGGTCGTGGCGGTCCCGGGCGACACCGTGGCCATGCGCGACAACCAGCTCTACGTCAACGGCTTGCCCGCCAAGCAGTCCCCCATCGCCCTCGTCGGAACCCGCGACGCCGGCACGGCCGAGATCGTCGACGAGGATCTCACCGGCCACATGCACAAGCTCATGCTCACCCCCGAGATCCAGGCGGTCCGCTCGTTCGGGCCGATCACGGTCACGAAGGACAATTACTTCGTCCTCGGCGACAACCGCGACAACAGCAACGACAGCCGTTTCATCGGCTTCATCGAACGCCGCCGCATCGTCGGCAAGGCCGTGGCCGTGGCGTTCTCCCTCGACCGTTCGCACTATTTCGTCCCCCGCTTCGACCGCTTCTTTGAAGGGCTGGAGTAGGGGTATCGCCAACTACTGGAGACCACACATGCGTAAAACCCTGACCGCAGCCATGACCACCCTCCTGCTCCTCGCCGGGATTGCCGGAGCGCAGATGAAGCAGCGCACCAGCCCGCCGACGCCGCCCCCGGGCAGCACGCCCAGCACCACCAATCCGTCGATCTACGTCAGCGGGGCCGCGCCGGCCGCGGGCGAGGTGAAGCTCGTCTCCATCGACGAAGCGCAGAAGCTCTCCAAGGCCGGCAAGGCGGTGTTCATCGACGTCCGCTCCAGCGAGCAGTTCGGCTACGGCCACATCAAGGGCGCGGTGAACATCCCGGGAAGCCAGATCGTCAGCCGCTTCAAGGAAATCCCTCCGGGCAAGAGCGTCATCGCGTATTGCGCCTGCAGCGCCGAGCAGTCCAGCGCCCACGCGGTGCAGCAGCTCAACGCGCACGGCGTGAAGAACGCCTTCGCGCTCAAGGGCGGCTGGAACACGTGGAAGTCCAAAGGCCTGCCGATCGCGGTCGGCCCGAAGTAAGCCACCACGTTCGCGCGGTAACCCGAAAAGCCCGGCTCCGTCCGGGCTTTTTCGTTGTCATAGAATGCCGCCCATGTTCAAGATCGTCGAAATCTTCGCGCGCGAAATCCTCGACAGCCGCGGCAACCCGACCATTGAGGTCGACTGCCAGCTCGACTCCGGCGCACTCGGCCGCGCGTCCGTTCCGTCCGGCGCGTCGACCGGCTCGCGCGAAGCGCTCGAGCTGCGGGACGGCGACAAGAGCCGCTACCTCGGCAAGGGCGTCCGTTCGGCCGTCGAGAACGTCGACCTGATCGCCAAGGAAGTCGAGGGCATGGACGCGCGCGAGCAGGCCATGATCGACCTGGTCATGAAGCAGATGGACGGCACCGAGAACAAGAAGAACCTCGGCGCGAACGCGATTCTCGGCGTCTCCCTGGCCGTAGCCCGCGCTGCCGCCGAAGCAGCCGGACTGCCATTGTTTCTCTATCTGGGCGGCGCCGGCGCGCGCACACTCCCCGTGCCGATGATGAACGTCATCAATGGCGGCGCGCATGCCGACAACAACCTCGACGTGCAGGAGTTCATGATCATCCCGGCCGGCTTCGACAGCTTCTCCGAAGCCCTCCGCGCCGGCGTCGAGACGTTCCACCATCTCAAGAAGATCCTGCACGACAAGAAGCTGACCACCGCCGTCGGCGATGAAGGCGGCTTCGCCCCCGATCTCAAGTCGAACGCGGAAGCGCTCGACCTGATCCTCACCGCCATCGAGAAGGCCGGCTACCGTCCCGCCGACCAGATCTACCTCGGCATGGACGTGGCGGCCTCGGAGTTTTACGAGAAGAAAAAGTACCGCTTCGAGGGCGTGGAGCGCTCCAGCGACGACATGGTCGAGTACTACGTGCAGCTCCGGAACAAGTACCCCATCATCTCCATCGAAGACGGCATGTCGGAAGGCGACTGGGATGGCTGGGACAGCCTCACCGGGGTCCTCGGCAGCGGGACGCAGCTGGTCGGCGACGATCTCTTCGTGACCAACCCGGAGATCTTCCGCAAAGGCATCGAGCGCGGCATCGCCAACGCCATCCTGATCAAGGTCAACCAGATCGGAACACTCACCGAAACGCTCGAAGCGATTGAAATGAGCAAGCGGGCCGGATACCGGAGCGTGATCTCGCATCGTTCGGGCGAGACCGAAGACTCCACCATCGCCGACCTGGCCGTGGCCACCAACGCCGGCCAGATCAAGACCGGCTCCGCCTCCCGCAGCGACCGCATGGCCAAGTACAACCAGCTCCTGCGCATCGAGGAGGAGCTCGGCGATGCGGCCATGTTCGCCGGCAAAGGCATCTTCCGCGCCGCGCTGTAAGGTTTGACACGCGTTCGCCCTTCCGTCAACATGTTGACCAGATGGCCGAACGCGATCTCGTCTCCGGCGTCATTCAGCTGGCGAACCTGCTGACGCGCCGGATGGCCCCCATCTTCGAGAAGGCGAAGATCACGCCGCAGCAGTGGGCGGTGCTGACCACGCTGGCGGACGAAGAGGAGCCGGCGACACTCGTCGCGGTGGCCCGGCGCCTCCTGGTGACGAAGCAGAACATGACCGGGATGATCGCGCGGCTGGAAGACCTCGGGCTGGCGGAACGGCACGGTGATCCGAGCGACCTCCGCTCCTCACGCGTCCAGCTCACACGGCGCGGCCGCACGCTGGTCGAGAAGGTCCGGCCAGCCTACGCGGCCTGGCTCGAAGAGCTGGCTGCGGGCTTGCCGGAGCGCGACGTGCAGTCGCTGGCGCGCACCGTCGAACGGCTGATCGAGCGCCTAGAGCAGGGCTGACACCGGCGCGAGCGGCGCACCGGCCACGACGCGGTTGCGGCCCGCGTGCTTGGCCTCGTACAAGCGCTCGTCCGCCTTGCGGAAGAGCGCCTCGCGATTCGCGCCGTCTTCCGGAAACACCGCCCCACCGATCGAGACCGTGACCGCGGAGCCATCCGCCGGCGCCGGAAGCGCTTCGATGTTCGCGCGGATGCGCTCCGCGATCCGCTCCAGCGTCGGCGCATCGACCTGCGGCAGCACCACCGCGAACTCCTCGCCGCCGTAGCGGGCCGGGAAGTCGACCGCACGCACGGTCTCACGAATGGTCTGCGCCACGCGCCGCAAGGCCTCGTTCCCGGCCGGATGGCCGAAGGTGTCGTTGTACTTTTTGAAGTGATCGAGATCGAGGATCAGCACACCGATGCGTCCCGGATAGCGATCGGCACGCTCGAGCTCCGCGTCGATCCGTTCGCTGAAGGCGCGGAAGTTCGGCAGCGACGTCAGCTCGTCGGTACGCGCGCGTGCCTTCAGCTCGTCCGCCATCCGGTTGAAGGCGATACCCAGCGTGGCAATCTCACGATCGCCGGCCACGGGAGCGCGTGCATTGAGATCGCCGCCGGCGATCCGGTCCGACGCCGCGGCCAGTTCCTCGAGCGGCTTGACCACCTTGCGCAGCGTGGTCTGCACGACCGCAAAGCTGACGATGGCCACGATCCACGCCACGGCCAACCCGGTGGTCATCATCGCCCGCGTATCGCGCTCCAGCTCCGGCATCTGCCGCGCGATCTCCTGCTTGCGCTCCGCAATGATCCGCTGCGCCTCCACCACCACCGCCTGCGACGTCGTGGCGAGATCGATCGCCCGCGGCGCCGGATCCTCGGCGATGGTGCGGAACGCCTTCATCCGCCCCCGCAACGCCCGGATGTCGATCGGCTCGAGTGACGGCGCGGTCAGCAGTTGCGTGACCACGCGATACCGCTGCGGCGACTCCTGCCCCGCCATCAGCCGCGCCTGAAAGCCGTTCTGCGCCCGAATGACCTCCTCGAGCGTCCCCACCGCCTCCGTCTCCACCGACATCAACCGCGTCCACCGCCCCTGCGACCGCTGCGCACGCCAGCTCAGGCCGAACGTGATCGCAAACAGCACCACCGCAAAGGCTCCCGTAAGGAGCAAAACCCGCCTCCGCAAATGCTGCCGCCGCACCAAGGCAGGATAGCAGCCACCACGCAGCGGATACACCTCAACCGCGCCCGACTACGCGAAGCGTTTGGAGTGCGGCGCTTTCCCGCCGCTCTTGTACAGCCACAGGCAGCGTCCGTGGCATGACGCAACCATCGCGTGGAGCCACCCGCAGCGCACGTGGCTATACGAAAGCGGCGGGAAAGCGCCGCACTCCAAACGCTTCGCGTAGTCCGGCACGGTTTTGGTCGAAGAGAACCCGCGCAACGCCATCTTCACCGCGAGCGTGGAAGGTGCTGCCGCGCGAGTGCCACCGGCAGCGCAGGTGGCTGCACAAAAGCGGCAGAAAGCTGCCGGCAGTCCAAACGCTTCGCGTGGACCCTCCACGCTCGTTCGTACCAAGAGGCTGGCGAGGAGCACGTTAACGCGTCGATGCCTGGAATCTCGTGGCAACTTGCATATGCACCTAAAGCGCGCCGGACTACGCGAAGCGTTTGGAGTGCGGTGTCGCCACCGCTTTTGTATAGCCAGC
>JAXDJK010000255.1:0-8420 GCA_034665665.1 Acidobacteriota bacterium | reverse complement strand
ACCTGTGCGGGTGGGGCACGGGGAGTGTGGCAAGAGCATCGTGCCCCACCCGCACAGGTCCCTCGCTACGCTCGGGATGACGAGCTTTTGCGCGTTACCGGACCGCGGCGCTCGCCGAAGCCGTCGGTGCCGTGGCCTCGCGTGCGGCGATGTAGTTCAGGTGCGCCACGAACGCGTCGAACAGCCGTTCGCTTCCCTCGGGCGAGGTCTGCACCCGCGACAGCTCCTCCACCCAGGGCCCGCCTGTATGCAGCTCCAGGGTCGGGTCGCGCAGGAGCATCTGGATCAGCATCTCCGAGATCGCGAACTGCCGCGGCAGGATCAGGTTCTTCTCCTTCGCTACCTTCATCAACGCCTCACGCGTCGATGGCGCCATCTCCCGGATCGAGCCGACCAGCGTCGTCTCGATCTGGCTCGAGGCAGGGGTGATCACGGTAATCCGGCTGCGGCGCGGGTTGAAGTCGTCCGAGGCGCCGATGATGCCTTTCGACGCCGGCAGGAAGAGCTTGTCACCTTTGTTGGGATCCAGCCGGCGGTAGATCTCCGGCCGCAGCAGCCGCCCTGAATTGCAGGCGCTGATCATCACGTACCGTACCCCGTACGGCTCGGTCAGCTCCTGCAGCGCGCCGACCGAAATGTACGACCGATCGGCCTCGGCAGTCTTGCCGGTCTGCAGCTTCAGCCCGTTCCCGTTCGTCCCGTGCGTCTCCAGCACCAGCGTGCGGATCGGCCGGCGCGGGTTGGCCGCGTTGTAGTCGCGGACGCCGTTCAGCACCTCGGTCCAGTCCGCGTCATCGAAACAGGCGAAGCCGAGGGCCTGGTAAAAACGGCAATTGCCCGGAACCGAGAGGTCCGGCGAGAAGATGATCCCCACACCCGCACCGATGTCCCCCAGCTCCGCGTACGGCGCGGCCGGCCAGGCGCGCGCCAGAAGTAACTGCGTGCTGTGCTCGACCGCCTGAGCGCCGGTGGCGCAGAGGAAGACGATGACGAGAAGGATCGATGTGCGTTTGGTGGTCATTGATCTCTGGTGAAAGGGCTGGAGAGTGGGGGAGCCCCACTCTCCGTCGTCGGAACCGCGTTAGTCCTTGCTCATCCGGCGGCGCGTACCGGTGGTGCCGGTCGTGTCGTCGTCATCGGTAGTGGCATTCGAGGAACTGGCCATGCTGCCCGTATTGCTGGTACCGCTTGTCGCACGACTCGTGCCGCTTCCGGAAGTGCTTCCGGAAGTGCTGGAGCCGGACGTACCCGTCGAGCCCGACATGGTCGAGCCCGAGCTGCTGTTGTAGCTATTGCCGGTGCTGCCGCTGCCGCTCGTGGACGTGCCGCTGTTCCGCGTCGTGCTCGAGCCGCTGTTGTTGTTCATGGAGTTGCTGCCGGAGGTGTTGCTGTTCGTGGAACCGCTGGCCATCGAGCCGCTGCCGGACGTGCCGGACGTGCTGGTCGTGCTGGACGAGCCGTTCACACCCGAGCCCGTCGAGCTATAGACGTTGTTGTTCGGCGTGCCGTCGATGACGCCGGGCGTCGTGTCGGTGGCGGGATAGTTCGCGCTGACGTTGCCGTTCACCGAACCGCTGCCGGCCATCGAGCCGGTGTTGTCGGTCATCGAGCCCGTGCCCGTCCCGCTCGTGCCGCTGACGCTGGTGGTGCTGCCGGCCGAGCCGCTGAAATTGTTGCCGGTGCCCGAGTTGCCGTACGTGTTGCTGCCGGAGGTGTTGCTCCCGGAGGTGTTGCTCCCCGAGGTGCTGCTGCCGGACGTACCGTAGGTATTGCCGCTACCGGAGGTGTTGCTCCCCGACGTGCTGCTGCCGGACGTACCGTACGTATTGCCGCTACCCGACGTGCTGTTGCCCGCCATGCCGCTGCCGGAGGTGCTGTTGCCGGAAGTGCCCGACATGTTGCTGCCGGTCCCGGTGGTGCTGGTGCCGGTGCTCGTTCCGTTGCTGTCGTGCATGTTGCCCTGCATGGTGGTGCTGCCGGTGGCCGAAGTCGTGGCCTGCGTGTCACCACTGGTGCCGCTGCTGCTGGCGCTGCTGGACGACATACCGTTGTCACTTCCCATGGCGCCCTGATCGGTAGTACCGGTCGACGAGCAGCTCCAGGCAGCGATCGAAAGAATGGCGATGAGCGTGAGTAAAACCCTTTGCATTCGCATAGCCTCTGTATTCCTCCTGTCGCAAAACGCTATTGCGAAAAGCTGGCCCAAACTCTGAATGCTTCAACCCGCCATGAAGCCGATATTAGCTAGCCTCGCCCCGCAGCTGTACGCCGTCCTGCGCATCGTTTCCGGCCTGATGTTCATGTTGCACGGCACGCAAAAACTCTTCGGCTGGCCGGGAGGGAAAGGCGGCGGGGTCCAGGGCCTCATGCTCGCCGCCGCCATCATCGAACTGGTGTGCGGCGCCCTGATCGCCATCGGCCTGCTCACCAGCATCGCCGCTTTCATCGCCAGCGGTGAGATGGCTGTGGCTTTCTTCAAGGCCCACTTCACGCCCGACAACCCGCTGCCGAATCTCAACCAGGGAGAGCTGGCCGTCGTCTACTGCTTCCTCTTCCTCTACATCGCCGCCGCCGGCGCCGGCATCTGGAGCATCGACTCGGCCCTGGCCCGCGGCAGGCGCCGCTGACGCGGCGCGCGCGGCGCGGTACTATGGCGTGAAACGTTTCAACTGGGAGGGAACATGGCCAAAGGAAACAACTCGCGCAAGAAAGAAACGAAGAAACCGAAGAAAGACGCGAAGGCCGTCGACACGAAGAAGAAGTAGTGAACAGGTAGGCAGTTGGCAGTAGGCAGCAGGCAGGGGAACCCCCGCCGCGCCCCTGCCTACTGCCTACTGCCTACCGCCTACCAGCATCACCGCGTGAGCTGTCGCAGCGCCGCCTTCAGCATCGCGGAGAACTCCGCGTCCGTTCCCAGCTCCTTGCGCGCCTTCTCCAGCGCCAGATCCGCATCCTTCGGCCGGTAGCCGAGGTTCTGGAGCGCCGAGTGCACGTCGTCCTCCATCGAGGCCCGTGGCGCGGCCGGTGCTCCCGGAGTGGTGCCTGCGATCACCAGCTTGTCGCGCAGCTCCAGGCAGATCCGTTCGGCCGTCTTCTTCCCCACGCCCGGGATCGACGACAGCTTGCGCGCGTCATTGCGCGCGATCGCGTCGGCCAGGTCGGCCGGATCGATCCCCGAGAGGATCTTCTGCGCCAGTGTCGGTCCGATTCCGGAGATCGAGATCAGCTTCTCGAAGGCCAGCTTCTCCTCCGCGGACGCGAATCCGTACAGCGCCAGCGTGTCCTCGCGCACGTACGTGTAGAGATCCAGCGCCACCTCGCGCTTTCCCTCCAGGCGGTAGTACGTCTGCAGCGAAATGTGGATCGCGTAGCCGACACCGCCCGCCACCACCAGCGCCCGTGTCGCATCGAGCTGCCGGAGCGTCCCTTCGATGTACGCCAGCATCTACTTCCTCCGCCAGCGCGTACCGCCCGGCGTGTCCTCGAGCAGGATCCCGCGGGCCACCAGCACGTCGCGGATGCGGTCCGACTCCGCGAAATCGCGCGCCTTCCGCGCCGCATTGCGCGCCGCGATCAGCCCCTCCACCTCCACCTCCAGGTTCTGCTCGCGGTTCGGGAAGATGTCCAGCACCGGATCCACCTTCCGCAGTGCGGCGCGAATGCCGGCCGCATCGCCGGAGGAGATGCGGCCCGCGTCCATGGCCACGTTCCCGTCGCGGATCAGCGTGAAGATCGCCCCCAGCGCGCTGGCCGTATTCAGGTCGTCTTCCATCGCGTCCTGGAAGGCGGTGAGGAAGGTGCCGATCAGCGGATCGCCCTCTTCATCCGCATGTGCCGCGTCCTTCGGCGCCGACGCCGCCACCTCGTCCAGCCGCAGCAGGAACGACTCGATGCGCGCGATGGCGTTCTTCGCATCCTCCAGCGACTGCGTGGTGAAATTCAGCTTCGTGCGATGCGGCACCGACAGCAGCGCGTAGCGCAGCGTCACCCCGTCGAAGCCCATCTCCGCGATATCGCGCAGCGTGTGAATGTTGCCGAGCGACTTCGACATCTTCTGCTGGTCGACGTTGAGATGCTCGCCGTGCACCCAGTAGCGCACGAAGGGCTGGCCCGTGGCCCCTTCGCTCTGCGCGATCTCGTTCTCGTGATGCGGAAAGATCAGGTCCACCGCGCCGGTGTGAATGTCGAAGGATGGCCCGAGGAGATCCATGGCCATGGCCGAGCACTCCAGGTGCCATCCCGGACGTCCTTCGCCGATCGACGTCTCCCACGACGGCTCGCCGTTCTTCTTCGCCTTCCAGAGCACGAAGTCGCGCGCGCTTTCCTTCTCGTACTCGTCCGACTCCACCCGCGAGAACTCGCTGGCCGTGTCCATCTCCACGTGCGAGAGCTTCCCGTACTGATCGAGCGTGGCCACGCGAAAGTACGTCGAGCCTTCCGCTTCGTACGTATGCCCCCGCTCCCGGAGCGTCTCCACCAGCGTCACCATCTGCGGGATGTACTCCGTGGCCCGCGGATAGGCATCGGCGCGCTTGATCCGCAGCGCATCCAGCGACGCCAGGAACGACTCGATGTACGGCGCCACGAACGTGCGGATGTCCTGGCCGGCCGCATTGGCCTTCCGGATGATCTTGTCCTCGACGTCGGTGATGTTCATGACCTGCGTGACCTGGAGCCCGCGATACTCCAGGTACCGCCGCAGCAGATCGCTCCAGAGGAAGGTGCGCAGGTTGCCGATGTGCGGATCGTTGTAAACCGTCGGCCCGCACGAATACATCCGCACCTGGCCCGGGGTCAGCGGCACGAACGTCTCGGTCTTGCGGGTGAGCGTGTTGAACAGCTTCAGATCCGACATGGATGGAGGATTATATGTGGCGCTACCGCGTCACATACAACCAGCTGGGCGTGAGCTTGCCGCGGTACATCCAGTGCGTTTTGTTCGTGAACCGCCCCTCGGTCTCGACCTCGAAGTCGAGGAGGTACTGCAGGAAGTAGCCGGTGCCGGGGATGGCCGTGAATGTTGCCGACTGATCGCCGCTCACGTTCTTCGTCTTCTGGTCGCCGGTGAGACCGTAGGAGCCGTCGACGACGATGCCGTTGCTTTTGGCGCGGTCGCCGAGCTGGTCGTTGAACTGGTCGGGGTTGCCGACGGTGGGGTGGAGGTAGATCGCGGCGACGGCCGTCATCTTGCCGCGCTTCGCATCCGTATCGTTGTTCAGGACGTCGTAGCTCATCACCACGGAATCGCTGCCGTCGGTGCCGCGGCAAACTTTGGCGCAGACGTTGTGCTGGAGGAGGTTCAGGCGCAGCGTGCCGCCCTCGGGGAAGAAGATGGGCTTCTCGTTGAAGAAGTAGATCTGATGGCGATTGTGGATGCGGCTCGTGCCGGTGGCGATCCTCCACTCACCGTCTCCTTCGCTGAGGAGCGAGGTCCATGGCGCGCCCGTGCGATCCGTCGTGATCGTCCAGTCCCAGCGCCCGTTCTCCCGCTGGCCCTTTCCGTCCTCGGTGCGGAGCGGCTCGTTGCGGCGTTTCCACGTGCCGCCGGCCAGCGCATACGTCCCCCCGGCGCGCTGGATGGCCAGGAAGCTGCCGAAGGGAAACCGGCGGCCGTCGGCGGTCTGGACGTCCACGACCTCCGTGCCGCTCTGCGACCACGGCAGCATGCCGGCGTTCTTCGGCAGGACCGTCTTCACCTTGCACGGCCCGGCGCCGGCGGCGGGAAGCTGGTAGTGATTCACCTTCCAGTCGCTGGCGAAGTGCACCTCGTCGTAGACCAGGTTGCCGCCGCGGGAGACCCACCAGTCCAGCGAGCCGCTGCGGTCCTCGACCGGCACCGCGTAGGTCATCACCGGCATCACCGTCTGCGAGCGCCCTCCGCACTCGACGTCGAGCGAGCCGTCCCAGGCGTTACCCATCGAGATCACCCGGCCCCACAGCCCTTCGCCGCTGGTGAGTGTGTTCGCGGTGAGGAAATTGGCGCGGAGGAGGACCTGCTCGGGACTGCTGCCGACGCCCGGGAGCGTCCGCGGCTGGTCGTTATGCACGAGCGTCGCGGAGAGCAGCAGCGCGTCCACGGCGGCATTGAAGGTGGCGAGCTGCTGGCGCGTGTAGCGCTCGTAGTCGGCGTTGAAGTCGGCCGTCGATCGCGGCGGGCGGCTGCACTGGGTGGGATGGAGCGTGCAGTCGGATTCGAGCACGGCCGCGGCCCAGAAGTACATCACGTAGACCTTGTGCTGCTGGATACGGAAGTCGACGAACTTCTTCTCGGCGAAGTCATAGATCTCTTTCGCGTCGAAGGCCTCGGGTGGCGCGCCGGTGCCGCGCTTGAGGCGCCATTCGTGGAACGGGTAGGCAAGCAACGGCTGGCCGTCGAGCGTGCTTTTGGTCAGGACGATGTTCAGGTCGCCCAGCTTCGTGTGCAGCTTGTTGTCGATGATGTCGTGGGCGAAGGCCAGCATCGAGTCGCGGCGGAGGTCGTCGTCCACGCGGTCGAACTGGGCGACGTATTTCTCCCAGAGATTCTCGATCCGCACGATGGCGTGGGTGGCTTCGACCCTGGCGGAGGCCTGGTTGAAGTTGGCGAGCGTCACGGCGTGCTGTTGCCGGAGCTCGCTCTGGATGGCTTTCTGTCCCTTCTCGAGAGCCTCGAGCTTCGTGTTGATCTCGGAGAGCTGCTTCTCGACTTTCTGCTTCCACTCGCTTTCGGCGTCGCCGGTCACGCCGCCCAGGGCATCGCAGAGGTATTGATCGCCGGGCTGGAGAACCTTGTCCTTGCACGCGCCCTTGAAGATCAACCCGCCAAGGAGCTTCACGGCGAATTCGGCGCCCTTGCCGGCCGCGGAACCGCCGGCCGCCTTGGCGATGGTGACTCCGAAGCTGTCCTCAGCGGCGACAGCCGCGGGGGCGAGGAGCATCACGACACAGAAGAACGCAGCTGCCGCACGACCAGGGATCGTCATCTCTCTCTCCTTCGCCGTCCGCCGGGTGCCAGCCGCGGCGGACGGGGACATCAGGGTTGAGAGATCGTAGCAGACGGGGCCGGCACTAGGGGTGCTCTTCCTCCCGCTGCGCGTCGTCTTTCGGCTCGTGCTTCTTGCGCGCCTGCTTGGCCACCACCGCGTCCGGCACGAGCTGGTTCATCGTCGCCTGGACCTTGTACTTCAGCGGCACGATCACCTTGTCCTGTCCCTTCATGGTGGCTTCGAAGCCGGCCTGCGCTACCGCGGCCGGATCGGTCAGATGCTCGTCCATGATCTTGCTGTCCGTGGCATGAGCACGCTCGAAGAAGTTGGTGTCCGTGGGCCCCGGCAGCAGCGCCGTGACGGTCACGCCAGAGTCGTGCAGCTCCTCGCGCAGCCCCTGCGCGAATTCGTACACGAAGGCCTTGGTGGCCCCGTACACCGACATATACGGCGTCGGCATCTTCGAGGCCACGGAAGCGGTCATGAGGATCTTCCCCGACCCCCGCTGCACCATCCGCGGCGCGAAGAATTTCGTGAGTTGCACGTAAGCCATGGTGTTGAGATGGATCATGGCCACCTCTTCATCGAGGCTGGTCTCGATGAACTTGCCGTACACGCCCACGCCGGCGTTGTTCACCAGCACATCGACATCCAGCCCCAGCCGCTGGACCTCTTCGTAGACGCGGGCCGCCCCATCCATCCGCGACAGATCGGCCACGATCGGATCCACCCGCGCGCCGCCCTCCCGCAGCATCACCGCCGCGCTCTCCAACCCGGCAGCGTCCTCCGCCACCACGATCAGGTCATGCCCGTTCTGCCCGAACTGCTTCGCCAACTCGAGCCCGATTCCACTCGACGCACCAGTGATGAGAGCGATAGGTTTTGTGTTGTCCATATCTGTTCGCGGTTGCAAAAATCGGGACAGCGGCGGTGCGTGCGACGTCGGATGTCGCCGCTCCGCGGCTGGCTCATCGGCGGGCGTTGCTGATCCCCAAGGCTTACGCCATTGGGCTACAGAGATCTCGCCGCTCCGCGGCTGATGTTGTCGAGAATGCCGCGGCGGCGAGAGCAGCTACTTCTTCGGCCTCGTCTCCGACCGGCGCCCGTCCTGCGCACGGTCTGGGTGCACCTCGACAGCGGCTGGGTCTCGATGCAGGGCTACGCCCCGCCGCTGCCCTGAATGTAAGCCCCATCACGGCAGTGAAACGTTTTCGAACCCAATGTCACTACATCCCTGATTCGCAGAAACAACCGGAGGAAAGAAATCGAAATGAATCGTTCCATTCGCATCGTCCTGTTCTCGCTCCTCACCGTCGCCCTCAGCGCCCCCGCCTTTGCCTACAACGTCGTCAACACCTCGTGGACTGTGCAGTGCCTCTTCAGCACCACCTGCACCGTCTACGTGACCGACTACGGTGCTGACTTCGCCGTCAGCGGCGGCAGTGGCAACGGCCA
>JAXDJK010000254.1:0-3518 GCA_034665665.1 Acidobacteriota bacterium | reverse complement strand
CCAGACCACGCCGAGCGCGGTCTGGCGGTAGCGGAGCTTCAGCTCGCGCCAGACCAGGATGAGCAGCAGGTCGCGGTACTGCCAGACCTCCCGCAGGTTCGGGAACCGCCACGCGCGCGGCGGCTCGACGACATAGGCGGGAGTCTCCTGGAACGCGGTCACGAGCGAAGTATATGGATGCGCGCTGCCCTCAGGCATTCCTGCGCAGTTCCACGCACGCCACGGCGCGCGCCGCCACGGCGCGGTCCGGCTCGACCGGCAGCGGCGAGGGCAGCGGATTCTGCATGCGCCAGGCGACGTACTCGGCGTCGCGGCACTCTTCGGCCGTGGCGATTCTCCATCCGGCGGCGGTGTAGCGATAGTAGGTGATGGACGCCGTGGCGGGGCCGAACGCTTCGATGGCCTGGCCGAGCAGTGCGGCGTCGAACTGCTGGAAGCTGCCGAGGTGCGCGTACTTGCCGTAGGGAACGCTGAGGAGCAGCGTGCCGCCGGTGGCCAGCACGCGGCGGAGCTCGGCCATGACGCCGCGGAAGTCGTCGGGACGATGCTCGGCTTGGGTGGCGTCACCGGTATAGGCGCTGTTGTCGCAGCCGACGTGCTCGAGCGTGGAGAGGCAGACGATGGTGTCGAACTGTCCGTCGCGCGCCGGGATGTCGCGGAGGTCTCCGTACAGATACGAGATGCCGCGCTGCCAGTGGCACTCGTCCTCGGGCGCGAGCGTGAGGATGGTCAGTTGCTTGTTCCGGAGGAGCGGCTGATCGAGGAGGTACTCCTGGTTGAGGATGGAGCCGGCATCGAGGATGGCCGCGCGCCCTGCGGGGATCCGCGCGAAACACCACGGGTACTCGGCGATGCGTTCGTCAAGCAGACGGCCGTAGCCGTCCGGCAGCGCCTCCTGCCTGAGGAACGGCTGCATCCGTTCCGGACTGCGGAGGATGGCGTCGATCTCCCGCGCCTTGTACGCGCCGTAGCCGAGGGTCAGTGGGACTTTCCTGCCGTACTGATAGCGTCCGATCGAGACGGCGCGGACGATTCGCCGGATCGGGCCGAGGAGCAGCGGCGGCAGGAGACCGCGAATGGTCGCAGGCTTTATCATCGTCGCACCGGCACGCGTCGTGAGCGGCCGCGATTCTGCCATACATGCCCGCGCCGATTGCCCTCTTCGTCTACGACCGTCCGGTGCAGACGGAGTCCACGCTGGAGCTGCTGCGCCACAACGCGCGGAGCGCCGAGAGTGACCTGATCGTCTTCAGCGACGGCGCGCGGTCGGCCGTGAACGAGGCGGGCGTGGCGGCGACGCGGGCGCTGCTCGCGGACGTGCGGGGCTTTCGTTCCGTACGCGTGGTGACGCGGCCGGAGAATCTCGGCCTGGCCGGCTCGATCAGTGCCGGCGTCACGGAGGTGCTGCGCGAGCACGATCGGGTGATCGTGCTCGAGGACGACATGCTCACCTCGCCACAGTTCCTCGATTACATGAACGCGGGCCTGGACCGCTTCGCCGGCGACGCGCGCGTCGGATCGATCCATGCGTATATGTATCCGATCGAAGGCCTCCCGCCGTATTTTTTCATCCGCGGCGGCGACTGCTGGGGCTGGGCGACGTGGCGCGACCGCTGGACGGCGCTGTGGGAGCCGGATGGGCGCCTGCTGCTGCGCCGCCTGCGCGAGCGGGGGCTCCTGCGCGCCTTCGACCGGACGGGCGGGAGCGACAACCTGGCCATGCTGCTCGAGCAGATCCGTGGCCGGAACTCCTCCTGGTTCATCCGCTGGCATGCCGCGCTGTTTCTCGCCAGCAAGCTCACGCTGCAGCCCGGGCGCTCGTTCATCCACAATATCGGCGTCGATGCCAGCGGCACCCATGGCGTGACCACGAACGCGTTCGACGTGGTGCCGCAGACGTCGTTCGACGGGCTGCCGGAGCTGGCCATCGAGGAGGATCGCGGCGCGATCGACGAGATCGCGCACTTCTTCGACCGCGTCCACGGGCGCCGATGGCCGCAGCGGGCGGTGCGGTATATTCTCAATCAGATCCGCCTGAGGGTCGTCCTGCATGGTTGAACAGATCCTTCGCCACGACGTGCTGTACGCGATCATCGTCCGCAACGAGTTCCGAAAGGACGGGATTCACTTCTTCACGCCGAACGATCTTTCGCAGCAGCTCGCGTACATGAAGCACCCTGCGGGAAAGCTCATCGATCCGCACGTCCACCTGCCGGTGACGCGGCAGGTCCACCGCACGCAGGAGGTGCTGGTGATCAAGGCCGGCCGTTTGCGCGTCGATTTCTACGGCGAGGACGAGGTCTTCCTGGAGAGCTGCACCCTCGGGGCGGGCGACGTGGTGCTGCTGATCGCCGGCGGCCATGGCTTCGAGGTGCTCGAGGACGTGGAGATGTTCGAGATCAAGCAAGGTCCGTACAGCGGCGATCTGGACAAGCGGCGATTCACGGTTGCGCGATGACGGCGAACTTCGTTCCGGTCAATGAGCCGCTGCTGGAAGGGAACGAGCTGGCCTATCTGGCCGAGTGCGTGAAGACCGGCTGGATTTCGTCCGAGGGCCCGTTCGTGACGCGCTTCGAGCAGGAGTTCTCCGCGTATGTCGGACGGGCGCACGGCATTGCCGTGGCCAACGGGTCGGTGGCGCTCGACCTGGCCTTCGCGGCGCTGCAACTCGAGCCGGGGAGCGAAGTGATTCTGCCGACCTTCACGATCATCTCCTGCGCCGCGGCCATCGTGCGTGCGGGGCTGCGTCCGGTGCTGGTGGACTGCGATCCGCGGACGTGGAACATGACCGCCGCGGACGTGGAGGCGAAGATCACGCCGAAGACTCGGGCCATCCTGGTGGTGCACATCTACGGGCTGCCGGTGGAGATGGATCTGATCCTGGCGCTCGCCGAACGGCACGGCCTGCAGATCGTGGAAGACGCCGCGGAGATGCACGGGCAGGTGTACAACGGCCGGCGGTGCGGCAGCTTCGGCGCGCTGAGTATCTTCAGCTTCTACCCGAACAAGGTCATCACCACCGGCGAAGGCGGGATGGTAGTCACGGACGATCCGGCGCTGGCGGAGCGCTGCCGGCTGTTGCGCAACCTGGCGTTCGTGCCCGGCCGCCGGTTTGTCCACGAGGAGCTGGGCTGGAACTTCCGGATGACCAATCTCCAGGCCGCCCTCGGCGTGGCGCAACTGGAACGGATCGAGACGCTGCTTTCGATCAAGCGCGCCATCGGACGGCGGTACAACGAACGTTTCCGCGACGTGGCCGGCATCACCACGGGCGTGGAACGTACGGATTACGCGGAGAGCCTCTACTGGGTCTACGGCCTGGTGCTGGACGACAGCGTGCCGTTCGATGCCGCGCACGCGATCGAGTGGCTGGGGCGGCACGGCGTCGGCTGCCGGCCGTTCTTCTGGTGCATGCACGAGCAGCCGGTGTTCCGGCAGATGCATCTCTTCGACGGGGAGCGCTATCCACACGCGGAGCGGCTGGCCCGTCGCGGCTTCTACATTCCGAGCGGCATGGC
>JAXDJK010000253.1:0-2724 GCA_034665665.1 Acidobacteriota bacterium | reverse complement strand
CTCCCGCCGGTCTTTCCGGTCGGACTCGAATACAACGCGGAAGTCCTGGTGCGGGACGGTCACGACATCGAGATCATCGACCTCAGTCAGGGGACGGCGCCGAACTATCCGGACGGTCACGGGCTCGACCTGATCTTCGTCGTGGTGCGGAACCTCGACATCGGCCCCGGCAACGTCGACTCGGCACTTCCGCAGACCAAGCGTCTCGTATCTGAATTGCACGAACGCTATCCCCAGGTGCCGATCGCCATCGCCGGAGCGGCCATCAATGCCGTCCCGGATCCGATGCGGCGGTACCTGGGTGCCGACTACGCCATCGCCAGCAAGGGCCACAACGCGGCGCGCATGCTCGTGCGCCACGTCCTGAGCGGCGAGCCCGCCACCATGTCGGTCTTCGAAGACTATTCGGACACGATCAACGGCGTCTACGAACGGCCGTATGTCGAGAAGAGCAAATACCAGGATCACCCCATCGGGATCGCCACGCACTTCGGCTGTCCGTTCCGCTGCCAGTACTGCAACTACCCGGCGGTGGAAGGGTTCCGGATCACCCACCGCTCGCCGAAGGACATCGTGGCCGAGATCCGCAACCTGCAGCGGCAGGGCGTAAAGCGGGTCTTCTTCTGCGATTCGGTCTTCAACGTCCCGGTCAAGGCGGCCACGGCGCTGCTGCACGAGATCATCGACAGCAACGTCGAGATCGAATGGGACGGCTTCTTCAATCCTCATCCGAACGCGTTCACGCCGGAGTTCATCGACGCCGCCGTCGCTTCGGGACGGAAGCGGTTCCACTTCGGCGTGGACAGCCTGGCCGACCCGGTGCTGTTCGCCATTCACAAGGGATACACGGTGGCGGACGTCCAGCGCGCCGTGGACATGTGTCAGGAGCGCGGCGCTCCGGTCTCCTGCAGTCTGCTGTTCGGCCATCCGAGCGAGACGGTCGAAACGGTGCGGCGGTCGTTCGAGGCCTGCGATGTGATGGGCTTCGACGCCGTCGACGTGACCGAGCGTGTGCGGATCTATCCGCGCACCGAGCTCGCGCGAATTGCCATCAAGGAGGGGGTCATCACCGATTCCCCTGACGAGCTGCTGTTTCCAACCTTTTATCCGGTGTCCGACGCCGTGCTCGCGGAAGTGGTCAACCAGACCACAAAGCGGCCGGCCGCTCGGGAGCCGGGTGTCGATCAATACATTTACTCGACGTGAGGATCGCCATGAATCATGCGCAGGACACAGAAGTGCTCAAAGTTGCGGACGCCGTACGTGCAGCGCTCGGCGATCTGATGCCGCAGCCCCGCCCGCCCGCGACCATCGCGGATTCCGAAACGCTGTTCGTCGACATCGGCCTGAACTCGCTGGAGTATCTCGAGCTCTGGACGTCGATCGAGTCGCGCGTCGGCTGCCGGTTCGAGGATGAAGACCTGCTCGGCGATCTGCGCACGGTCGGCGACGTCATCCGGCGCACGCTCGAGGTCTGCCATACCGGGGTGCCGGCATGACCGCACCGGTCGAGACGTGGTGCAACATCCTCAATGATTTTCCCGCGTATTCGCGGCGCGATCCCGCGCCGCGCGCGCTGGAGATGGAGGGGGGACGCCGCAGTACGGACGTGCGTCCGCAGCTCACGCTCGAACTGTTTCGCCAGTCGAATCAGACCGATCTGGCCGAGATCCCGATTCCCGACGCCATCCTCGAGATGTACGCGATGTACCGGCCGACGCCGCTGATTCGCGCCAAGGCCTTCGAGGAAGCGCTCGGCACGAAGTCGCGCATCTACGTCAAATACGAAGGGCAGAACGCCGCCGGCAGCCACAAGCTGAACAGCGCCATCGCCCAGGCCTACTACTTCAAGAAGGCCGGCGTGGAACGGATCGTGACCGGCACCGGCGCCGGCCAGTGGGGCGCCGCCATCTCCTGGGCCTGTGCCCGCGCCGGCCTCAACGCAACCGTGTTCATGGTCGGCATCAGTTACCGCCAGAAGCCGCTGCGGCCGGTGATGATGCGCGTCTACGGCGGAGAGGTTCACGAGAGCCCGAGCGACGTGACCGAGGTCGGGCGCGCCGGGCGGATCAAAGACCCGGAGCGCATGGGCAGCCTTTCGATCGCGAACGGCGAGGCCATCGAGATCGCCCGCAGCACGAACGGCGCGCGCTTCGCGGTCGGCAGCGGAGAGAATCACGTGCTCCTGCATCAGACCATCATCGGCCAGGAGGCCGTGCGGCAGATGGAGGAGATCGGCGACTACCCGAACGTGGTCACGGCCTGCGTCGGCGCCGGCAGCAATTTCGCCGGCATCTCCTTTCCGTTCATCCGCAACAGCCGCCGCCACAGCAAGCCCATTCGCATCATCGCCGCCGAGCCGATCGCCTGTCCGAAGCTCACCCGCGGCCTCTACGCGTACGACATGAGCGACGCCTCCAGCACCACGCCCTACGTGCGCATGATGACCCTCGGCCGCGACGTGACCGTGCCGGGCATTCACGCGGGCGGGCTGCGCTATCACGGGACGTCCCCGCTGCTCAGCGCGATGTACCGCGACGGCCTCTTCGAGGCCCGCGCGTTCCCGCAGCGCAAGGTATTCGAGACGGCGGTGCTGTTCGCACGCAGCACGGGCATGATCGTGGCCCCCGAGTCGGCCCACGCCCTTGCCGCCGCGGTCGACGCGGTGCGGGAGTCGGCTGCTCCGATTTGCGTCCTGGCGAACGTCAGCGGCCACGGGCTGCT
>JAXDJK010000252.1:0-3118 GCA_034665665.1 Acidobacteriota bacterium | reverse complement strand
CGTATCACCCAGCCACTGCGCGCGACCCATCGGCTCGACCAGCGTCGGATCGGCCGCCGTCTCATCCGGCACCGACGGCGTTCCGTCGCGCACCACCTCCACCGGCTTCGCAACCTTCACCGCGTCCGGCATCTCGCTGTGATACAGGCGGCCATAGTCGCCGGGGCCGACGCCGCGCCGCTCGGAACGGATCGTGATCAGCAGGAAGGCGACGAGCAGCACGACCGCGGCGATCCCGAAGTTGCGTAACGTCAGGTACCGCTTGCTCTGCCGGCGGTCGCGGATCGGTACGATGCGATCAGGCCTCGTTCGTGTCATGGTAGGTAGGGATTTACTCAAAGACGCTGCCACTTCCGGCTGAGGAGTCAAACAATGGCAAGAATTGGAGTTATCGGCACCGGCTGGGGCGCGCGCGTCCAGGTGCCGGCATTTCGCAAGGCTGGGCTCGACGTGGTGGCCATCGCCGGCTTCCGTCCCGAGAAGACCAGAGCCGCTGCCGCGGAGCTCGGCGGCCTCGAGGCGTATGACGACTGGCGCGCCCTGGTGGCCTCCCCCAACCTCGATCTCGTGACCATCACCACCCCACCCTCGGAGCACCGCGAGATGGCCGAAGCCGTCCTCGCCGCCGGCAAGCACGTCATCCTCGAAAAACCAACCGCGCTGAACGCTGGCGAGGCCGAAGAGCTCGTGGCTCTCGCCGCGCAATATCCCGACCGCATCGCCCTCATCGACCACGAGCTCCGCTTCCTCCCCTCCTGGCGCGAAGCCCGCCAGCGCATCGTGGAGCTCGGCGGCATCCGCTACGCCGAGGTGCGCTACGCCAGCCCGGGCCGCGGCGACCGGAGCCGCGAGTGGAACTGGTGGAGCGACGCCGACCGCGGCGGCGGCATCTGGGGCGCCGTCGGCTCCCACTACATCGACGCCCTGCGCTACTTCGGCCTGGAGATCGAGGCCGTGCAGGCCATGCTCCACACCGTCATCGCCGAACGCCCCCACTCCGGCGGATCACGCCCCGTCACCAGCGACGACCTCGCCGCCGTCCACCTCGGCTTCCGCGAAGGCGGCGTGGCCTCCCTCCTCTTCGCCGCCGTCGCCGCCGGCAACGACGAACCGGCCATGCTGACCATTCACGGCGAGCACGGCGCCATGCGCTTCACGGGCGAAGAAGTGCTCCTCTCCCAGGGCGGCAAGCCCTACACGCGCATCGCCGGCGAAGACCTGGCCAAAGTCCCCGGCAACTCCCCGGGCGGCGCCTTCGGCTCCGGCACGATCCACCTGGCGCAGGCCCTGCGCGCGGCGATCGACGACGGTCACCGCGACGCCCTCACGCCTGCCGCTACCTTCCGCGATGGCCTGATGCAACAGCGCGTGCTCGACGCGGCCCGCCGTTCGGCCGAGGAAGAGGGCCGCTGGATCGCCGTGCCTACGACCCCGTCCACCACCCCGTCAACTCCGCCGCCGTCCCATTGAAACGCGACCGGTCGACATCTCCGCTGACCCCGTTCACGATGCCGCTCTCGCTGTACTGCCACAACGTCCACGTCTTCCACACCTGCGCCGGCACACCCGACGGCTGTGCCGCGGAGGTGTACTCCGCCACCCACAGCGGGCACGCCGCCAGCGTCGGGTGCACATCGCTCCCGATTTGCGGGAACAGCAGCGAATTGCCGCCATAGACCAGTGGCGCGCGGCCGGTCGCTTGCTGCACGGTCTCGATCCAGCCGAAGAGATGATCGAGCGACATCTGCGTGCCCGAAGGATTCGGCTCGAAGTCGATCACGCACAGGGTCCGCGCGTCCGGCTTCACGGTGTCGAGAAAGAACTGCGCCTGCGCGCTCCCCTCCTCGTCGCCCGTGCCGAAGTGATACGCGCCGAACAGCAACCCCGCCGCCGGGATGGCCGTGCGCGCGGCCGCCAAGGTCGGATCGACCCACGCCGTCCCCTCCGTGGCCTTGTGAATCACGCCGAGGATTCCGGCCGCCTGCACGGACGTCCAATCCGGCGAGCCGTTGAAATGACTGATGTCGATCACCGCGTCGAGCATGGTTCCCTCCTGACTACTTGCCGGAGCTTCTCACACCAGGCTCGCGATCGCCGTCTTCAGCCTGATACATTCACGCGAAAAGGAAACGAACGATGACCGATACGATCGTGGGTTGCTGGCAGATGGTCGAGGCATGGAACATCAACGATCCCTCCAAGCCTGACGAGAAGACCTACCCCTGGGGCCAGCCGCCCCTCGGCTACTGGGTCTACGACCCCGCCGGCAACGCCTCGGTGCTGATCTCCATCAACCCCGCCCTCCCCAACATCCCCAACAGCGTCAACTGGTGGGACATGACCAGCGACAGCGTCAACAGCGCCATGGCCGCGTCGTTCGATAACTGCTACGCCTACTGGGGCACCTACACCGTCGACTACGACTCCGGCGTCGTCACCGTCAACGTCGTCGCCGACGTCCTCCGCGCTTACACCGGCACGCCGCAACCGCGCCCGTTCAAGCTGGTCGACGGCGAGCTGCTCATCGGCGATCCGACGTCCTACATCCGCCGCTTCAAGCGCGTGGCGTCCTTCGGGGCGCAGTAGCGAGATCTCACCCGCGCCAGTGGCACGGCAGACAGGTTTGGACCCCGGCGTCAAAGCCTAAGGACCTCACCCCCGCAACGTCGCCTTTGTCATCCCGAGCGTAGCGAGGGACCTGTGCGGGCGGGGCACGGTGCCCGCGCCACCGTCCTCGCGCCCCGACCGCCGCGCCATCACGCTCGATGGTGTGACGAAGAGCGTGCTCACCTCCGGCCGCGGCGCGCTGGACATGGCGGCCGTGCGTGCGCGATCGAGGAACGGTCAGGTCAGTAACTGACTCTCAACTGATAGGTCGTCTGCGTCGACGCGGCACGGTAGACGCGGACGTAGATATTGACCGCCGAGGAGCTGGTGTTGGTCCAGGAGACCTCGTCCGGCGTGGATTGGTCGTTATACGAGCTGTCCACCTCCACCCCGGCGGCGTTATAGAGATAGACGTTGTAGTTCACCGTGAGACCGTTGAGCAGCCCTGTGACAGTGCGGCCCGCCGGCAGGCTCAGAAGGAAGTAGTCGTCTCGCTGGGTGCTGGAGTCGT
>JAXDJK010000251.1:0-5415 GCA_034665665.1 Acidobacteriota bacterium | reverse complement strand
GATGTCGATATGGAAGTAGTCGGCGGTCAGCTCGAGATTGGTCAGCGGCTGCCAGACCACGCCCGCGCTGAGGTTCTTCGACTTTTCCGGCTTGAGTTCGGTCGCGCCGAGGGCGCGGGCGATGGCGCTGTCGACGCGGTACGTGCCGGTCTCGAACGGCTCGAGCAGGCCCGTGGTTGTGTTGAGCAGGAAGTTCGTGCTGATCGCCGAGAAGTTGCCCTGGCTCAGCGACGGTGCGCGGAAGCCGGTGCTCGCCGCGCCGCGCAGCACGAGCTGCTGCATCGGCGAGTAGCGGACCGTCAGCTTGCCGTTGGTGGTGTTGCCGAAGTCGCTGAAGTTCTCGAAGCGCCCGGCCAGTCCGACACGCAGCTTGGCCAGCACATCGCCTTCGACGTCGACGTAGACCGACTTGCTGTTGCGCGAGGCATCGACCTCGTTCGACGGCTGGAAGCCGGGGAAGACCTGCGCGCCGGCCGGGGCAACGGCGCCGTTGCGATCGCGGAAGCCGCCGTTGATGTAGGAGTTCGGCTCGCCCGCGTGCTGCTCGAAGCCGTCGCGGCGGAACTCCGCGCCGACGGCCACATTGAGCGGTCCGGCCATCATGCCGATTTTGTACTGCTTCGAGAGATCGAGATTGCCGGTGAGCTGATCGTCGCCGAGCGACCCGGCGTAGAAGCGCGTCTGCGACGTCGGCCCGAGGGACGTGTTCAGCGAATCGGTGACGTAGAAGTCGAAATCGTTCTTACCGAAGCCGCCGCTCAGGTCGTAGTACCAGGTGGCCAGCTGGCCGCGCACGCCGGCGG
The DNA here is from genome assembly GCA_034665665.1 of Acidobacteriota bacterium. Taxonomy (GTDB): domain Bacteria; phylum Acidobacteriota; class Thermoanaerobaculia; order Gp7-AA8; family Gp7-AA8; genus DASWOB01. The sequence continues at coordinate 4,612 of JAXDJK010000251.1, read as the reverse complement.
TGAGCGACGTATCGGCGACGCGCGGCTGGATCAGCGGCAGGAAACCGAGCGGGTAGATCTGCGGCCAGTTCTGCACCTGCAGGGCGCGGCGGTAGTTGCCGCCGTGCGAGCCGTGGCGGACGCTGTGACCGCCGAAGGCGTAGAAGATCTGCTTGCTGTCCGCCGTAATCGGCAGGTTGAAGTTGACGAAGCTCATGAGGTCGCGCGCATAGGAGTCGCCCCAGTGTGTGTTCGGCTGGGGGACGATGTTGTTGCCGGCGTCGCCCGCCACGACCTGGTCGCGCGGATCGGGGCTGGCGCGGTTGGTCTCGTAGCGCACGCGGTACTCGCCGGTGAAGAACAGCACGCCGCGGCCGACGGCCCAGCCGCCGTTGATGCTCGTATCGAGCGTCTCGCCGTCGCCGTGGGTGGTCTGGCCGATCTTGGCGTCGATGCGCAGCGGCTGCGTGTCGGACTTGAGGACCATGTTGATCACGCCGGCGATGGCGTCGGAGCCGTACTGCGCGGCCGCGCCGTCGCGCAGGATCTCGATGTTGCCGATGCCGGAGGCGGGAATGGCGTTGAGGTCGACGCCGCTGGAGCCGCGGCCGACGGTGTTGTTGGCGTTGACGAGCGCGCTGGCGTGGCGGCGCTTGCCGTTGACCATGACCAGCAGCTGGTCGGGCCCGAGCCCGCGCAGCGTGGCCGGGCGAACGGAGTCGGTGCCGTCGCTGATGGTCGGCCGCGGGAAGTTGAACGACGGCGCGATCTTCTGGATGATCTGGCTGGTCTCGGTCGAGGGCGAAGCCTCGATCTGTTCCTGCGGGATCACGTCGACGGGGACGGCTCTCTCCTGCTCCGCGCCGATGGCGCGCGAGCCGACGGTGATCTGTTCGCCGAAGGAAAGGCGCAGCGTGAAGTTCTGCGTAGCGCTGCCGCCGCTGCCGCTCACCAGCTCCGAGCGGGTCTGGAACCCGCCCAGTGCCGCCGAGACCCGCACCGGCCAGCGCTGGTCGGCCGGGATGGGCAGGACGTACCGCCCCTCTGTATCCGTGACCGCGTTACCCAGCCCGTCCGCCGTGACTGTGACCCCGGGCAGCGGATCCCCTTCGACCATTGTGACGCGCCCGCTGATGGAGGCCGACTGCGCGGCCAGGGGGAGGGCGAAAAACGACAGCAAGAACAGGATCCGACCGAGCTTCTGCATCGTGGAGCTCCTTCTGTGTGACCGATGTGGATGGATTGTGCGGACGAGGGTACGCGGAAGGGGCCGTCGTGTCACATACTTCCTTCCTCGCGGAGAGCATTCCATTTTCACCAGTGCGTCGCGCAATCGTGCGACACGCGTTCGCGCTCCCCCATCCGCGCGTCCACGAAGATGTGACTCGTGTGAATCGCCGCTCCGGCGCACATTGCAGGCACGTTTGAAAGGAGAACTGCCATGCGCGATATGGAGCTCGAGAGTGAATTTGAATTCGAAAATCAGGCGGACCCGTTCCTCGGCGGATTGCTGCAGAACGTCCTCGGCGAGGGCGAGCTGGAGTCGGAGTGGGAGACCCTCGGCGAAGGCTACGGCGATCACGAAGGGTTCGGCGAGGGCCGGCTCGGGGAGTTCGAGAACGAAGGGATGGGAGAGTCGGAGTGGGAGCTGGAAGGCTCGCTCGGTGAGTTCGAGGGCGAGCAGTTCTTCAAGAAGATCGGCGCGCTGGTTCGCAAGGCCGCGCCGATGCTGGCCAAGGTCGCCAAGATCGCGGCGCCGATCGTCGGCACGGCCGTAGGCGGTCCGATCGGCGGCAAGATCGGGAGCATGGCCGCGAAACTGCTCGGCGAGAGCGAGTACGAATACGAGTACGAGCTCGAGGGCGAGAGCGAAGCGGAGTTCGAGGCGGTCATGGAAGGTCCGCTCACGGAGCAGCAGGCCCTCGGCGAGCTGATGGCCACCGCGGCCGCGAATGCGCTGACGGAAGTGGAAGCGGAGGCGCAGATCGGCGCCGCCACCATCATCGGCCTCTCGCCGCAGGACCGGCAGGCGCTGCGGAATGTGCTGGTGCACATCAACCGCGGCACGGCCATCCTGACCAAGGTGCTGCGCCGCAGCCGCTCCACCGCGCCATTCGTGCGCACCGTGCCGACCATCGTGAAGCGCACGGCCGTGGCTCTCAAGAAGCAGGCCGCCAACGGTCACCCGGTGACGAAGAAGAGCGCGGCCACGGCCATGGCGAAGCAGACCCGCAAGGTGCTGTCGTCGCCGCAGGTCTGCGCGAAGGCGATGAACCGCAACGTCAAGGCGACGCGCGCGGTGAGCACGCGCATGCAGCGGGTGCAGCGCCAGTCGTTCGCCGATTGACCCTCGGCTTGCCTCTTCACGACCGACGATTTCATCAAGGGAGACCAGTCATGAGCATCGGTGCATTCGAATACGAAACTCTCTCGGAGGCCTCGCACGAAGCAGGCGCGTTCTTCGAGAACGTCGCGCAGGCTGCCCGCCAGGGGCAGCCATACAGGCCGCTGGCGCTCCTGGCGATGAAGGCGGCGCGGGCGGCACTGGCGCAGGGCGGCGGAGCCGGCGGCGATCTCGAATTCGAGCTCGAGTCGGAAGCGGAGTGGGAGACCTCGCCGCAGTCGTTCGTGCAGTCGTTCACGTCACACGAGGCGGTGCCGTCGGCCACGCTGATGGAGCACCTCGGGCACGCGGCGGCGGAAGCGGAGAGCGAGGGGGAGTCGTTCGCCTTTCTCGCGCCGCTCCTGCCGCTGGCGTTGAAGGCGCTGCCGCTGGCCATGAAGGCGCTGCCGAAGATTCTGCCCAAGGCCGCGTCGGCGATCTCGAAGGTCGCGCCGAAGCTGGTCAAAGGGGTCAATGCGGTGGCGAAGACGCTGCGCACGAATCCGGTCAGCAAGCCGCTCGTGCGGGCGTTGCCGAAGGTGGTGCAGCAGACCGCCGCGGATCTGGCCCGGCAGGTTGCAGCGGGCAAGAACATCACGGCGCAGTCGGCGGCGCAGACCCTCGCCAAGCAGACGGCGCAGGTGCTCGGCAATCCGCAATCGGTCGTGCAGTGCGTGCGCCGCTCCCAGGCCATCGACCGCCGTTTCCACAAGGCCGTGGCCGGAGCGGCAGCCGGAGCCGCTGCTCCACCGTCACCGGCCAAGCCATGCCATTGCACGTAGTCCCGCCGCCGTCCGTGGAGAGATGACCATGACGAACATCCTCGAGCTCGTACCCGACGTCGAACCGGCCAGCGCCACACGGCCGATGGCGATGGGGGCGGAACCGGAGGCGCTGCTGCCGACGTGGCTGAAAGCGCAGGCGGTGAACGTCACGCGCCACGCCGCCGGCCTGCGGCCGTTCGCGCGGGAGGAGTTCGGCAGCGGCGCGGCCGCCCCGACGGAGGGGCACATCCGCGCCGCCAACGATCTTCTCAGCCGCCTCCGCGCCGGTCTGTTGCAGATGGCCACGCGTGTCAGTGAATCGGCCGCCGATGCGGCGGCGCAGCCGGCCCCGCCGCGACTCACGGAGTTGCTGCGCGTGAAGGACAAGGCCCATCAATGGGTGCAGGCGATCGAGAAGGTGTGGGACTTTTACTTCGAGCTGTTCGGCCAGCGGCAGACGCGCTTCGCCGACTGGCTCCTGGCCTGCGACCGCATCGCGCTCGACTGCTATCAGTATTCGTACCTCGGCATCGGCGAGGCGAAGTCGATCCCGTCGCCGCCGCCGTTTGCCTACATGCGCACCGGTTTTTCGCCGGCCACGTTTCGCCGTTCCATCCCGCTGAAGAGCCTCGGTTTGCAGCTCAATCCGTTCCCGCTCATTCAGCTGCCGTATCACCGTCTCATGAATCCGTGGACGCTCGGGGCCGTGCTGCACGAGGTTGCCCACAATCTCCAGAACGATCTCGGGCTCGACAAGATCATCCCTGCCGCGATCGAGCAGCGGCTGCTCGCGGCAGGCCTGCCGCCGGCCGTCGCGGCCACGTGGAAGCGCTGGAATCGCGAGACGTTCGCCGACATGGCGGGCCTGCTGTTCGGCGGCCCGGCCATCGTGTCGTCGCTGATGGATGTGGTGGGCCGCTCGCGCGAGAACACCATGACCTTTCACGACGGGGCCGCACATCCGACGCCGTATCTGCGCACGTTTCTCAGTTGCGAGCTGCTGCGGCGGATGGGCTTCACCGACGAGGCGGCGACGTTCCGCAAGACGTGGCATCAGCTGTATCCGAAGTCGAGCACCACGGCCATTCCACGGGCCATGCTGACCACGTTCGACCAGGCCTGCGCGTTGGTGGTGGACACGATCTGCTATCGCCGCTACGCCGCCCTCGGCAACCGCGCGCTGGCGGAGGTGATCCGCTTCGAGCGGAAGGAGCAGACCATGATCGAAGAGGCGGCGCGGCGGCTGGCCACCGGTACCGATCCCGGCGTGGTGCCGGAGCGGTTCCTGATCGCGGCCGCACGCATCGCCTTCGACCGGCGCCTGGCCCGCCCGGGCGTCATCACCAACAATTTTTACGGTGAGCTGGCGAGGAGATGACCATGACTACCGAGTGGATTCCCCGCCTGCAGCGCAGCCTCGGCGAAGCCGACGATGCGCTCAATGAAGTGGCGCTGTTCGCCGGTGATGTGCCGGATCCCGGCGACG
>JAXDJK010000250.1:0-4464 GCA_034665665.1 Acidobacteriota bacterium | reverse complement strand
GGATCACCAGTTGGCCAAACGTGTTGCTCAGAAATGTGATGACAAAGAGCAGAGTGCCCATGAAGAAGAGCGCCGAATAGTGCGCGCTGCCGACTACGACTTCGCCCATCTCCGCGGCGATGGTCGCGGAGAGCGTCCGCAGCGGATCGGCAAGGGAGAACGAGGTGATCGCGGCGTTGCCGCCGGCCATGAGCAGGATCATGGTCTCGCCGATGGCGCGGCCGAAGGCCAGCACGAACGAGGCGAAGACGGCCGGCGCCGCGGCCGGCAGGACTACTTTCCACGCGGTCTGGAATCGCGAGGCGCCGAGCGCGTACGAGGCTTCACGATACGAGCGGGGCACCGCGGCCAGGCCGTCCTCGGAAATCGTGTAGACGATCGGGACGAGGGCGAAGCCGAGCGCCAAGCCGGCGTTCACGGCGTTGAGGCGGTAGGTGAAGCCGAACGCATCCTGCAGCCATGTGGCGAGGACGATCAGCGCGAAGAAACCCATCACCACGGAGGGGATTCCGGCCAGGAGCTCGATGATCGGCTTGATGATCTCCCGCAGTCGCGCCGGCGCGAACTCGGAGGAGAAGAGCGCCGCGGCGACGCCGACCGGGCAGGCGAAGAGCAGGCCGACCATGGTCGCTTTCAGGGTGCCGAGGATGATCGGGATGAACGAGACCTTCGGCTGCTCCGATGTCGGCTGCCAGATGTAGCGGTCGGTGATCGTCGGCCCCTCCTGCGTTGTCGTGAAGAACGCGCCGAGGTTGGCCTCCTTCTTCACTTCCTCGTCGGTGAAGATCGGGATCGTCTCTTTGAACGTGAAGAGGAAGATCAGGAAGATGAAAACGATCGCGACCCAGCCAGCCACGGAGAAGGCGCCGGTCATGAGGGCGTTCTGCCGCAGCCGGCGCCGTTCGCGCTTGTGGATGACGGCTTCGTTCGGGCGGATCATTACTTGGGGGTGGCGGCCGGCGTGTCTTTGAGCGGGAAGTAACCGACCTGCGTGACCAGCGCCTGCGCCTCGGGCGTGAGCGCCCACTGCGCGAATTTCGTGACGCGCTCCGGCGCGTTGGCCGGGTAGTAGAAGAAGAGTTTGCGGCTGAGTGGGTAGGTGCCGTCGGCGACGGTAGCTTCCGAAGGCGTGACGTAAGGCTTGCCTTCCGCCGCCACGGAGAGCGGACGAACGTCCTTGGCGTAGGCGATGCCGCCGTAGCCGATGCCGTTCTTGTCCTTGCCGACGGCGTTGATGATGGCCGCGGTGCCTTGGAGCGTCTGCACGCGCGGCGAGAAGTCGCCTTTGGCAAGGACGTGCTCGCGGAAGTAGTCGTAGGTGCCGGAGGAGCTTTCGCGGCCGTAGAGCACGATGGTGGCGTCGGGGCCGCCGATCTGGTTCCAGTTGGTGGTCTTGCCCTGGAAGATGTCCTTGATCTGCCCGATCGAGAGCTCCTTCACTGGGCTGGCCTGGTTGACGAATACGGCCAGGGCGTCGAGGGCGACGGGCTCTTCGACGACTTCGGCGCCGCGGCTCTGGGCAGCTTTCTGCTTTTCGTCGTCCTTCATCGTCCGCGAGGCCTGCGCCAGGTCGACGCTGCCGTTGATCAGCGCGGCGATGCCGGTGCCGCTGCCGCCACCGTTGACCTGCACGACCGTGCCGGGATTCGCTTTCATGTACTCCTCGGCCAGTCGCTGCCCAAGGATGACCATCGTGTCGGAGCCTTTGATCGAGAGCGGCTTGTTCGCGCCGCCACGCGGCGTCTGCGTGGCAGTCTGCCGCTCACCGCCGCCACATGCAGCAGCGGCGACGACGAAAGCTGTGAAGACAATTCGGCCCTTCAGGTTCATGGCCGTCAGGCTAGAGGCCGGACGTGGAGGGCCTTGGAAGGGGAGGTAAATTCCGCGTGAAGTTGCGCGCGGCGCGTGTCACTCGCAGCAGGGCTCGTGCTCGGCGTCGATGGTGGTCAGCTCCGCCATCACGAAGTCCTCGCCCGTGCTCGGGATCGTCTCGATCTTTCCTCCCGGAATCATCAGCGCCAGCAGCAGCGCCAGCGCGACCAGGACCGCCGAGATGAGGAAGATCGTGCGCAGCGCGCCCGCCAGCGCCTGCTGCAGCTCCGCCAGGACAGGCCGCGCGATCTTCGCCCGCGCTTCCGGCTGCACGAGCGCGTTGGGATTCTCCGCCAGCCGGTCCGCCTCGGCCGTGGTGATCCCGGAGCCTGGTTGCGCCGCCGCTTTGTGCAGGTTGGCCGAGAGGCCGGAGACCATCAGCGCGCCGAGGAGTGCCACGCCGAGCGCGCCGCCGATCGTGCGGGAGAACTGGTTGAGCGACGTGGTGATGCCGAGCTGCTCGCGGCGGACGGCGTGCTGCGCTGCGATCAGTAGCGTGAGCATGGTCGTACCGAGTCCGAGGCCGATCAGGCTCAGCTCCGCCATCAAAATCACTTTTGGCGTGGCAGGAGTGAACATGGCGAGCGCGCCGAAGCCGGCGATCAGGAACAAGAGGCCGGCGATGACCAAGGGCCGCGTGCCGAGACGGATCAGCAGGCGGCCGCCGATGATCGATGCCGCAACCCAGGAGAGCATCAGCGGCGTAAGGAATGTCCCGGCCTGCGTGGCGGTGGCCCCGAGGACGCCCTGCGCCATCAGCGGCACGAACGTGATCGCGCCGAACATGGCAACGCCGGCCAGGAATCCGACCGCGATGGCGATCGAGACGACGCGGTTGCGGAAGAGCGTCAGCGGCACCACCGGATCTTTCGCGCGCATCTCCACGCGCACGAACCAGGCGAACAGGGCCGCCGCAGCCACGAGGAGCGCGATGTTGCGCGCGGTGAAGATCGCCGCGACGGTGCCGCCTTCAACGAGCACGAGCATCAGCAGCGTGACCGACGCGGTCAGCAGCAGCGCGCCCAGGTAATCGATGGAAGGCCGCTCCGTGCGCGGCGGCTCCTGCAGCGCCAGGCCGATGATGACGGCGGCGGCGATGCCGACCGGCAGGTTGATGTAGAAGACCCAGCGCCACGACAGCTGGTCGGTGATGAATCCACCCAGCAAGGGCCCGATGATGCTGGACAGCCCCCAGATCCCGCTGAAGAGCCCCTGCATTTTGGCGCGCTCTTCGAGCGTGAACATATCGCCGATGATGGTCATCGCCAGTGGCACCAGCGCTCCCGCGCCGATTCCCTGCAGCGCGCGCGCGAAGACGAGGTGCATCATCGTCTGCGATAGCCCGCACGCCGCCGAGCCGATGAGGAACACGGCGATGCCCCCCTGGTACAGAAGGCGCCGCCCGAACAGATCCGACAGCTTGCCCCAGATCGGCACCGTGACCGTGGATGTGAGCAGGTAGGCGGAAAACACCCAGCTGTAGTGCGCCAGTCCGCCGAGCTGGGCCACGATGGTGGGCATGGCCGTCCCGACGACGGTGGCCTCCAGCGCGGCGAGAAGCATGCCGGTCATCACCCCGGCCGTGACCGCCCACCGGCGGCGCGAAGACATCGTCAGCATTGCGGCGCGCAGTTTTGCACGATCCGCACCGGCGGGGGTCCACCGGCGGGGGCCAGGCCTTCGGCCTTCTGTTCCGCCCGGGGGTCAGGCCTTCGGTTTGTTCCGCCCGGGGGTCAGGCCTTCGGTTCGATGGAAAGCAAAGGCCGAAGGCCTGACCCCAGCCATTGCTCGGCTATTTACGGGTGCAGGTCTCTTCTGCCAGGTTGACCCATTTGCCGTCCATTTCCACTAGGGCGGTGTGTGTCATCTGACGGTCACCCTTCTTGGTGAACATGTCGCGACCGTTGACCATCCCGTCGGCCATGTGCCACGGCCCGGTGAAGGTGAGGTTCATCCCGTCCCAGCCCGCGCTCCCGCCGGTGCTGTAGCCGCCCATGCTGTCCACTCCGCCGATCACCAGCGTGTTGTCGTGCGCGTCCGTCCCCATGAATCCCGACACGCTGTACGGCATCGGATTCGCGGTGGTCTTCTTCTCCACGTAGGCGAACGACAGCCACTTACCGTCGAGGATCCACCCGAGCTTGGCAGTACCCATGGTTGCATGTTCTGGCGCCATCGGACTTGCGAACGCCGTCCCGCTACAATCCCACTGCCCGGCCAGGTAATCCAACTGCCGCACCATCATCGGCTCCGCCGCCGAAGCCGAAACCGCCACCGTCCACAGACAAATCGCGAACAAAACCTTCCGAACCATCACGAGCCTCCTGTTGTGTTTCCTCAACTACGGAGGAGCGGCGAATCCGGATGGGTGCTGGGGGTCAGGCCTTCGGTCTTTGCAAACCAAACAGCAAAGGCCTGACCCCAGCAACTGCAGCGGCACGGCGGCAAAAGCGGCGTTATACCTATTGTAGAAATTGCTCCACGGACTTTCCATACGAGGAGGTTTTCGGCGCGTGGCGCCGTTCGCCAGGTAGATTAATGGAAAGTTGTTGCGTTCCGAGGGAACCTCGGTGCTGTTATGGCACGACCTCT
>JAXDJK010000249.1:0-3567 GCA_034665665.1 Acidobacteriota bacterium | reverse complement strand
CCTCGGCACCATCGTCAGCGCGGCCGACGATGATGTCTCCGACGCCGAGCGCGCGTTGCTGCAGCGCCACATCGAAGAGACGCTCCAACTCTCCGCCGGCGAGCGGCAGCGGCTGGCCGCTCACCTGGCCTGGCTCGTCGACGCCAGGCCGGGCACGAACGGCATGACCAAACGCCTGGCCACGCTCAGCACGAGCGCCCGCCATCACATCGGCCAGCTTCTCATCACGATCGCCACCACTGATGGCCACGTCGACCCTCGCGAGATGAAGATCCTCGAGAAGCTCTACGGCCTGATCGGCCTCGAGCCCACGGCCCTCTACGCCGACATCCACGCTGCCATCGCTGCCGGTGACGAGCCGGTGCTCGTGGCGGAAGCGCCGCGGGTGTCGAAAGGATTCGCCATCCCGCCGAAGCCGGGGCCGGTCACCGCGGCCGGGATCGACATGGATCGTGTCCGCCTGAAGATCGCGGAAACACGACAGGTATCGACGCTGCTCGGCAACATCTTCGCCGACGATGAAGAGCCGGTGGCCGTGGCACCGGCCATCCTCGAGAGTGGCACCATCGGCACGCTCGACGCCCCACATTCCGAGTTGCTGCGCCGGCTCGCGCAGCGGGAGAGCTGGGCACGCGACGAAGTGGAGCGTCTGGCGGCCGAGCTGGCGCTCCTCCCCGACGGCGCACTCGAAACCATCAACGACTACGCCTACACCGCCGCGGACGAGCCCTTCTGGGAAGACGGCGATCCGCTGACGGTCAATACCACGGTGGCGATGGAGCTCATGCAATGACCATGATTCCGACCGAGAAGCCGAGCATCAAGCCGAAGCACCGCGAAGCGATCATCCAGTCGCTCCGGGCCGGAGTCGTTCCGCGCGCCGGCCAGCAGCACATCCAGGTCGGCCGCCACGACGAGGTGAAGGCCCTCCTGGCCGACATCGACCGTGTGGCGGACGGCGGCTCCGCCATCCGTTTCATCATCGGGGAGTACGGATCGGGGAAGACGTTCTTCCTGAATCTGGTACGTGCCATCGCGCTGGAGCGGAATCTCGTCACGCTCAATGCCGACCTCTCTCCCGATCGCCGGCTGCACGCCACCGGCGGCCAGGCGCGGTCGCTCTACGCGGAACTGATGCGCAATATCTCCACGCGCTCGAAGCCGGAAGGCCTGGCCACGCCGAGCGTCGTCGAGAAGTTCGTCACCAGCGCGCTGGCGGAGGCCCGAAGCAGCGCGGTGGCGGTCGAAGAAGTGATCCGCACGCGGCTGGCGTCGCTGCAGGAGCTGGTCGGTGGCTACGACTTCGCGCAGGTGATCGAGGCGTATTGGCGCGGCCACGACAGCGGGAACGAAGACCTGAAGGAATCAGCGCTGCGCTGGCTGCGCGGCGAGTACACGACCAAAAGCGATGCGCGCACGCACCTCGGTGTGCGCACGATCGTCGGCGACGCCAACGTCTACGATCAACTGAAACTCTTCGCGCGTTTCGTGCGCCTGGCCGGCTACTCCGGCCTCCTGATCGTCCTCGACGAACTGGTGAATCTGTACAAGCTCGCCAACACGCAGGCGCGGAACAGCAACTACGAACAGATCCTGCGCATCCTCAACGATGTGCTGCAGGGTAGCGCGGAGGGACTGGGCGTCCTGCTCGGCGGCACACCCGAGTTCCTCCTCGACACGCGCCGCGGCCTCTACAGCTACGCGGCGCTGCAGTCGCGCCTCGCGCAGAACCAGTTCGCCACCAATGGACTCGTCGACTACAGCGGGCCGGTGCTCAACCTCTCGCAGCTCACGAAGGAAGATCTCTTCGTTCTCCTGAGCAACATCCGCAATGTCTACGCACTCGGCGATCCCGCGAAGCATCTGGTGTCCGACGAGGCGCTCGAAGCCTTCATGCACCACTGCTCGAACCGCATCGGCGATGCGTACTTCCGCACGCCGCGCAATACCGTGACCGCCTTCGTCAGCCTTCTGTCGGTGCTCGAACAGAACCAGACCGCGAGCTGGCGCGATCTCCTCGGTGCCGTGGCGATCCCCTCCGACCGCAATCCGGATCTCATCCTCGACAGCACCGACGAAATCGCGGACGATGACGACCTCGCCTCCTTCAAGCTCTGACGCGTTCGGGCTGCTGCACGAGCGCGTCCGCCGCTGGATCTGGGACCAGGGGTGGTCCGAGCTGCGCGACGTGCAGGAGCTCGCGGCGCAGACGATCCTGCGCGGCGACGGCGACGCCATCATCACCGCCGCGACGGCCGCCGGGAAGACCGAGGCTGCCTTCCTGCCGATCTGCTCCACGCTCGTCGATGAGGCGTCGACAGGCGTGCAGGTGCTGTACGTCGGTCCGTTGAAGGCGCTGATCAACGACCAGTGGCGGCGCCTCGACGGCCTCTGTCAATCGCTGGAGATTCCGGTGCACAAGTGGCACGGCGATGTGAACGCCTCGGCGCGCGCGAAGCTGATGCGCGATCCGGACGGCATCCTGCTCATCACGCCGGAGTCGCTCGAAGCAATGTTCGTCCGCCGCGGCCCGGAGGTCGCCCGCATCTTCGCCGGCCTTCGCTTCATCGTCATCGATGAATTGCACGCCTTCATCGGCAGCGAGCGCGGCATGCAACTGCAGTCGCTCCTGCACCGTCTGGAGTCGGTCCTGCACCGCAACGTGCGCCGGATCGGCCTGAGCGCCACCCTCGGCGACATGACCATTGCCGCCGACTTCCTCCGCCTGCCGAATGGCCGCAGCGCAGCGCCGGCCGTCATCCAGGCGGATGGCTCATCATCGACCATCATGGTGCGCCTGCATGGCTTCCTGCGAGGCTTGAAGCCAGCGGCCGAGGTGCTGAAAGAAGGAGAGGGGGAGGAGGACGACGTGACCTCCCGCTCGATCGCCCAGCATCTTTTCAAGAACCTGCGCGGCTCCAACAATCTCGTCTTTGCCAACGCGCGCAGCAACGTCGAGCGCTATACCGATCTTCTCTCGCGCATGTGCCAGGCCGCCTCACTGCCGCAGGAGTTTCACGCGCATCACGGCAGCCTCTCGCGCGAGCTGCGCACGGACGTCGAGCTCCGGCTCAAGGAGGGCGCCGGCCCACTGACGGTCATCTGCACCAGCACGCTGGAGATGGGCATCGACATCGGGGCGGTCAAGAGCGTGGCCCAGATCGGCGTGCCACCGTCCGTGGCGTCGCTCCGCCAGCGGCTCGGCCGCTCCGGCCGCCGCGGCGAGCCGGCCGTGCTCCGTCTCTACATCGAAGAGGAGACCGTCACCGAGCGCACCGCTCCACAGGACGCCATCCGCGCCAAGCTCGTCGAGACCATCGCCATGGTCAATCTCCTGCTCGAAAAGTGGAACGAGCCGCCGCTGGCGGACGCGGTCCACGGCTCCACGCTCGTCCAGCAGTTGCTCTCCCTCATCGCCCAGTACGGCGGCATCACGCCGGTCGACGCGTACGCGATGCTGTGCGATCGCGGTCCGTTCCGCGGCATCACCCGGCCGATGTTCATGGAGCTCCTGCGCAGCCTGAAGACCCACGAGCTGATCGAGCAGGTCAGTAACGGCGAACTGCA
>JAXDJK010000248.1:0-4247 GCA_034665665.1 Acidobacteriota bacterium | reverse complement strand
CTCCGCTCCCTCTGTCCATGAGGATCTTTGACCAGCCGAACCGCCGTGTGCGGACCCGCATGCACGGTGGTGTGGGAGGGGGAGGGCCGTGAGGCCCCCCTCTATCCCGATCAAACGCTTCGCGTAGACCTTTCACGCCTTTCGTCGCTCAAGGTGGTCACCGCAACTCCTCCACGATCGCCTGCACTCGCTCCACGAAACGCGCGAAGGCGAAGTAGTCCAGTCCCTCCGGCACCTCGCGTGCGCCGCGGGTGAGGAGTTCGGTGATGGCAGCGTGGACTTCGGAGGGGTTGGCGGGGTCGACGAGGAGGCCGAGCTGGCCGTCGAGGAGGGCTTCGCGGCCGCCGTCGTGTTTGCTGGCGATGACGGGGATGCCGGAGGCCATGGCTTCGAGGAAGACGAAGCCGAAGCCTTCGCCGCGGCTGGGCATGGCGTAAACGTCTGCCAGCGCGTAGAGGTCGGACTTTTCTTCGTCCGGGAACAGGCCGGTGAAGACGACGCGATGGCTGATGCCGAGGTCGCGCGCCTTTCGTTGCAGGCGGGGCGCGTCGTTGCCGCCGCCGGCGATGAGGTAGACCACGTCCTCCGGCAGGCCGGGCATGACTTCCATCACCATGTCGAAGCCTTTGTACCGTTCGGCGCCGACCATGCGCCCGACCGTGAGCACGACCCGTTTGCCTTTCAGGTGATAGCGCTCCAGCAGCGCGCGCGGCTTCGGGCGCGGGCTGTAATGGTCGAGGTGGACGGCGTTCGGCAGGACGAAGGCCTTGCCACGGTAACCGGACCAGGCGATCAGCCGACCGCGTGTCAGCGCGCTCACGGAGATGACGGCGGCGCAATCGTGCAGGAGTTTGGTGCGGATCGGGTCGAGCTTCTTCCACGCTTCGATGCCGTGCGTGACGAGCACGGGGTGCTTCGCCGCCAGCCTTGCCACCGGCAGCAGGTTCACGTGCCCGCAGACCACGAGATCGAACCGCTCCCGTGAAAGGCGAAACGCGTCCCAGGCGTAGACCGCCTGACTGCCCGCCGCGCTCTCGTGAAACGTCACCCGCGGCGGGATCGTGTGCCCGCCTGGATGCGGCACGACGCGCGGTACCACCACCACTTCCTCGCACCGCGGATCGGCCAGGAGCGCGTCCACGAACTCGCGATTGAAGAGGGCTATGCCGCCGTGGCCGCCGTAGATATCGGTGCAGAAGAAAAGCACCCGCATCAGGCCGTGACCCTCTCGTAGACCAGCCTTGCCCAGCTCTTCATCCGCCGCGGCGTGCCGTCGGACGGCAGGTCGAGCCAATGACCGATGGGCACGAAGAACCCTGCTTTCGGACGATTCCGCAGCCAGGCGGGAAGAGCGGCGCCGAGGGCTTTCTTGCAGCGGCGTCCGTGCTCGATGGTGATCGGTGCCGACTGGCGCAGCAGGGCCGCGTCGACCAGCGGCGTGCGCACCTCCACGGAGTGAGCCATGCTCGCCCAGTCCGTATCGCGCAGGAGCTGGTTGCGCATGTAGAGCGACCCTTCCAGCGTGGCCACGCGGCCAAAGTCGGTGGCGGGATCGGGGGTGAGCACGCGCGCGAGATGGGCGCCGATGGCCAGGCGGCGAAGGCCTTCCGCGGCCTGTTCCGCGCCGAGCAGTGCCGGCAGCTCGTCCGGCATGAAGAGCCCGCGCTGGAGCAGATAGGCCTCGCCCCAACCGCCGCCGAGGGTGCCGAGCCGTTGCAGTTTTGGATTCAGGCCCGGTGCGTGGCGGAGCGCGGCTGCGACGCCGCGGGTGCGCTCCATGCGCACGAGGCGCGGCAGGTTGCGGAACGACGGATAGCCGCCGAACAGCTCGTCGCCGCCGAGGCCGGAGAGGGCGATCTTCACACCCGCCTCGTGCACGGCCTTGCTGACGAACCACGTGTTCACGCCATCAATGGTGGGCTGGTCCATGGCCGAGAAGATCCGCGGCAGGTCGTCATGGAACTCATCGCGTCCGACCAGCCGGGTCGTGTGCCGGGCGCCCAGCTCGCGTGCGAAGCGCGCCGCCAGCGGCGCTTCATCGTTCGGCTGTCCCTGGTAGGCGTCGAAGGTGAGGCTGAAGGTCTGCAGCGAGCCGATCGACTGCGTGGCCAGCGCGGCCAGGGTCGAGGAGTCGATGCCGGCGGAGAGAAACACGCCGATCGGTACGTCTGCCACGAGATGGTGCTCGAGCGACTCGCACACGCGCTCGTGGATGAAGATCTCCGGCTCGGTCAGTGTGGCCACGCTGCGCTGCTCGCGGGCGTGCCGGAAGACGCTGGCCACGGAGAAGTGCTGCCGTGCTTCACTCGGGCCGCGTTCATCCACGAAGAAGGCCGTGCCGGCTTCGACGGACTTTACGTCCTGCCGGATCGTGAACGGCTCCGGGACCGATCCGAGGAGAAAGAAGCCGGCCGCACCCGCGGGATCGAGCGCGCGCGACACGGCGCCTCCGGCGAGCAGCGCCTTGACCTCCGAGGCGAAGCGGAGCGTGCGGCCGTCGTCCGCGATGTACAGCGGCTTGATCCCGTACGGGTCGCGGGCCACGAACATCCGCCGCGTGCGCGTGTCCCACAGCGCGAACGCGTACATGCCGCGCAGCAGGCCGAGCATGCGCTCGCCGTCGCGACGGTACAGCTGCAGGATCACTTCCGTGTCGCTGCGTGAATGGAAGCGCGCGCCGCTCCGCTCCAGGCTGGCGCGCAGCTCGCGGTAGTTGTAGATCTCACCGTTGAACACGAGCACGAGCTCGCGCTCCACGTCGAACATCGGCTGCACGCCTTCCGGCGAGAGGTCGATGATGGCCAGGCGCCGGCTGCCGAGGCCGACCCGGCCATCGTCCGAGAACCAGGTCCCGCCCGCGTCCGGACCGCGCGGGATCATCGAGGCCGTGATCGCGTCGACTTCCTCGCGGCGCACAGGCTCGGCGCCGGGGTGATACGCGAAGACGCCGCCGATCCCGCACATGGTGGCGCAGTCTAACCCGCGCGCCGGTCAGCGCTTGCGCACGACCACCGGCTCATGGCGGGCCAGGAGCCGGGCGCGCATGGTCGCGTGGGTGAGCACGTCCCAGCCGCGCGCGGCGAACCAGACGATCGCGGCGTGCGGGTCCATGCTGGTGAAGGCATCGCAGTCCGTACCGACGTACTCGGTGAGGTTCGGCTGCAGGCGGTGGTAGCGGAACGGCGGCGCGTGAAAGCGCATCTCCAGCTCGCGGGCAAGGCGGCGGGGAAGCTCGAAGAGTGCCCGCCAAAGCAGGGCGTTGCGGAAGGGGATGAGCGCCTTGCGAATCTTCTGCGTCGCCGTCAGCGCGTCGTACGGACGGAACTCCAGACCTTCCGCGGCCCACGGACGGCAGTGCCATGCCGGTGCGAGCACGGCCATGCCGCCCGGACGGAGCACGCGTGCGACTTCTTCGAGCACGCGCTCCGGATGCGGCACGTGCTCAATCGCGGCCCAGGAGAACACCAGCTCGACCGAGTTGTCCCCGAACGGCAGCTGCTCCATGTCGCCGCAGACGCGCGGAGCACGCGCCGTGGTCAGGGCGCGGAAGGCCAGGTCGAGACCCACATAACGCGGCGCCACATAAGCAAGCGCGCAGACCCCGCAGCCCAGCTCGAGCGAAGGGCCGGTGATGTTGGCGCGGGCCACCCAGCCGGCGGTGACCTGATGCTGCTCCGGCATCTCGGGGCGGCCCCAGCGCGCGGGGTCGTCGGCGTCGTAGAACTCCCGCGCGGCCGTCGTGGTCACGACGCGATCCGCTCCGCCCCCTCGGTCTTCGGAGGTTTGATGGCCGCCACGCGCCAGTAGCGCAGCGCGAGCAGCGCCACGAGCGCCACCACGCCCATTGAATAGCCGATCAGCTTCGTCGGCTGGATCACCGTCAGCACGGCCGCCACGGCGAAGAGCAGCGTCACGCCCCAGATGCGTACGATGGCGTGCTGCACGTTGCCGTGCCGTGCGATGAGGATGTGATGGATGTGGTTCCGATCGGCTGTGAAGAGGCGCGAGAGTCGTGCGGTGAACGACGATTGCGGCCCGCCGAGGCGCGTACGCATCACCAGCAACGTATCGAGCACCGGCAGCGCCAGCGCCAGCATCGGCCCGCCGATGATCAGGGCCGTCGGCGATTTGCTCGGCCGCGCGATGGAGCAGGCCGCCAGCACGATGCCGATGAACATACTCCCCGTATCGCCCATGAAGATCTTCGCGGGCGGCCGGTTCCAGGGGTAGAAGCCGATCAGGCTGCC
>JAXDJK010000247.1:0-4109 GCA_034665665.1 Acidobacteriota bacterium | reverse complement strand
GTGGGAGGTCGGTCACGGGGGTAGTAAACCATGGCGGAGGCGGGGGCGGAAAGGCTTGAACGCAGAACGCAGAGCGCAGAACGATGAATTGAGAAAGGAGGACGGGGCTGCGGCGGCTTCTCTTTCTTCATTCAACGTTCTGCGCTCTGCGTTCTGCGTTCGAGCTTTTCGCTTCGGCCATTCACGTTCCCTTCACGCTACAATCACACCCGAATGCCCACGGCCCCCCACCCCATGGCACCTCCAACCGAACAATGGAGCCGCATGGTCGGCGACTCCCTCAAGCAGAATGGCGTCTGGCACACCTACGGGAAATTGCTGGAGGCGGCGCAGGCGTATCCGGAAGCGCTGCCGGTGCGGGGTTACATCGAGATCGTCCGTAATACGATCGTGCGCGAGTTTCTCGGGCATCCGCGCGGTCTGCAGGCGGTGCCGAAACTCACGCCCGAGTTCCTCACGAATTTCGAGCGCTTCAATCTCAACGCACAGGAGGGCTACCTGGTGTCGTTGATCGACGGGCGCATGGCCGTACAGAAGCTGATCATCCTCAGCCCCTTCGATCCCTTCACCACGCTCTTCAATCTCGCCAAGCTGCAGCACGAGGGCGCCATCCTCGTACCGTGAGGATGGCCGGGTAAATCAATGTCGTTCGCGATTGCACTGCTCGACCGTATTCCTACCCCGATCGCCGTCGTCTCTTCGAACGGTGCGATCCACTTTCGCAACCACGCCTTCGAGGAGATCTTCGGCAGCGATGCCGCGCAATGGCTGCAGGAGGCCGCGCGGGCCGTGGCCGGCGAGCGCGGATGGCTGCATGGGTTCTTCATCGACGAGATCGTCGACCAGCGCACCATCGACGTGGAGATCGAAGGCCGCGTCTACCGCGTCGACAGCATCATGAAGGTGGAGGAAGAGCCGGCGGGCGTGGCGCTGTCGTTCGAGGATGTCACCCGCGAGCGCGAGGCCGAGCAGGCAAAGTCCGACTTCACGGCCCAGATCGTCCACGACCTGCGCGGCCCGCTCTCCGGTATCCAGGGCACGCTCGAATTCGTCCTCTCGCAGGAAGGGGCCAAGCTCGAGTCGCTCTACACCGACCTGCTGGAGGAAGCGCAGCGCGAGTCCGAGCGGATGATGAACCTCATCAACGAGCTGCTCGACTTCTCGAAGATCCAGTCGGGCAGCTTCACCGTGGAGAACGACGCGGTGCGCGTAGCCGGTGTGCTCAAGCGGGCCGTACGCAGTCTGCAGTCGGTGGCGGCACGCGATGAGATCTTTCTCCTCAGCGCGCACGGACGCGACGTGCCGCAGATCATCGGCAGTGTGGAGAAGCTGACGCAGGCGGTCATCAACCTGATCTCGAACTCATTGAAGTTCACGCCGAAGAAGGGGCTGATCTCCGTCGGCGCACAGATCGAGCGCAAGGGCGATCAGGCCGAGGCGATCGTCATCACCGTCACCGACACCGGCATGGGCATCAAGGCGAACGAGCTGCAGCAGGTGTGGGAAAAGTACAAGCAGAGCGGCAACAAGTCGCTCCGCGGCGGCGGCGGCACCGGCCTCGGTCTCTACATCGTGCAGCAGGTGGTCGAGGCGCACGGCGGCGAGGTGAGCGTGGCCTCCGTCGAAGGCGTCGGCACGAGCATGGTGCTGCGCCTGCCGGTCAAGCGCGCGGCGTGATTACTCCGCGTTGACGCTGACGGTCTGGAACCCGGTGAGCCTGGTGGTGGTGTCGATCACGCCAACAGCGATGCGGTAGTGCCCGCGGGTGACGACGATCTCGGTGGTGTAGCGGAAGACCTTCCCGGCAATGGCTTTGAATTGCTCTTCGGTCAGCTCGAGGCGCTGTTCGCGTTGCTGACCGGTCACGAAATCGATCCGGTCGCCCGTGGCAGCGTAGTGGACGCGGAAGGAGCTCGTGTAGCGCCCCTCGCCGGAGGGCAGGAAGGTCAGCTTCTCCATCGGAATGCGTACTTCCAGCGGGATCGAGTAGGCGTCGCGCACCCGGCGCGGCGCGGCGGCGGTGGCGGTGATGGCCAGCTCGTTGACCGGATGGGTGTAGAGGAGCGTGGCCATGGTGAGATCGGACATTTCGCGCTCGGTCGATTTTTCGACGACGTCGTGGCGGGTGCGCACGGTGAGCTCGGGCCGGTTCTTGACGCGCACTTCGAGGCGGCGGGCGCGGTCGCGCTGGTCCTTCACGTGGTAGCCGAGGGAGTAGTACGAGCGCACGTCCGTCGCCACCTGCCGGAAGATGTCGTCAATCTTGCCGTCGCCGCGGAACCAGCGTCCGCCGGTGGTCTCGGCCAGCGAGACCATGGTCATCTCGTTGTTCTGCAGCATGGAGGAGTAGCTCTGGGTGTTGGTGGTGCGCCGGTTCGCGCGGGACTCGACCGCGCCAGGCGCCAGGACCTCCAGCGGTACGTCCGGCTGCAAGGGATAGATGGTGATGCCGCTGGCCGCCGCGGTGCGGCCGAGGTCCTGGATGAGCGGCCGGAGGTCGTAGACGGAGGGGGTGATCGTGCTCGGCCCGACCTCGGATTCGATGAACGTACCGGGCGCGCCTTCCCCGACCACACGGCCGAAACTCTCCACGAGCTCCACCCGTTCCTGGGAGGCGTCGTCCAGCCCGGGCATGGCTGCGAGGGAGGACGTGACCAGGACGAGCACCTTCTTGCCTTCCAGGCCGGCCATCGACGCTACGAGGGCGCTCAGGCTGCCCAGCCGCTGTTCGACGCGGCGCTTGATGGTGGTGGCGTAGCGGAGGCGCGCGATACGCATCTCGGCCGCCGAGGCGCTCATGCGCATCTGCGTCTCGAGGTCGCGCCGCTCGATCGCGGTCTGCGTGGTGGCGCGAAAGAACGAGGCGTCCATGGTCTTTTCCAAGGCGCGCCGGACCGCGGCGCGATCGTTCGTCAGCGCCTGGACGACGTTCTCCGCCCCGGTGGCGGCCACGACCATGGCTTCGTCGCGGGCACTCATGCCGTCCAGCAGTTGCATGGCGCTGCGCACGAGCTTCGCGCGGGATGTGGGATGGAGCGAAAGCTCGTCGATGAAGAACACGACTTTGCGCGGGGGCGGCTCGGTGGAGGAGGGCTCGGTCGCGTTTGGTGTGGCGGTCGTCGGCGCAGCGGCGTTGCCGGCGCTCTCCTGGTAGGCGGAGAAGTTGGAGATCTCCTGCGGGACGCCCGCGTCGAGGACGATGAAGTCATCCTTGGTCAGCCCGGCGACCGGCTTGCCTTTGCTGTCCGTCACCACCACGTCGAGGTTCTGGACACGGACCTCGAAGGTTTCGACGTAGGGAGTCTGTGCGGCGAGAAGGGAGAGGGCGAGGGCGAGGATTTTCATGGGGACGTTCGGGAAGCGTCGATCGCGGCGTCGATACCGAACGCGATCTCCTGCTCCGTGATGTCCGAAAGTACCACACACTCCCCTACCCGCCTTGGAAACACCATCACCCGCGCGCTGCCGGTGTTCTTCTTGTCGTGCTCTGTTGCCGCCAGGATGGCCGCGCGGTCGAGCGACGGCAGCGGCGACGGGCCGAGCGCCAGGATGGTCCGCTCGATCCGCCCGGCTTCCTCGGGCGCCAGGATGCCGCGACGCACCGCGATGGCGTTCGCGCCGATCATCCCCCACGCCACCGCTTCGCCGTGCGTCAGCCCTTCGTAATGCAGCGCGGCCTCGATGCCGTGGGCGATGGTGTGGCCATAGTTGAGGAGGCGGCGCAGGTCGGCTTCGCGCTCGTCGGCCGAGACGATCTCCGCCTTCACGCGGATGGCCTTGCGCACGATCTCGTCCGTATCCTGCGAGCTCTCCTCGAAGAGCGCGAACAGTGACGGATCAGCGATGACGCCGCCTTTGAGCGCTTCATACAGACCGCTCAGCCGCTCGCGCGGCGGCAGCGTCTCCAGCACGTCGAGATCGGCAATGACCGCACGCGGCGGATAGAAGGAGCCGATGAGGTTCTTCCCCTTCTCATGGTTCACCGCCAGCTTCCCGCCGAGGGAGCTGTCGACCTGCGCCAGAAGCGTCGTGGGAATCTGCACCAGCCGGATGCCGCGCAAGTACGTCGCGGCGGCAAATCCGCCGACGTCGCCCACGACGCCGCCGCC
>JAXDJK010000246.1:0-13182 GCA_034665665.1 Acidobacteriota bacterium | reverse complement strand
GGCAGTCCAGCCGCGCAGGTGCAGGTAACCGACCGCCGGCACATAAAGCGGCGCGACGAGCACCGGCAGCACGATCGGATAGAGCGAGAAGATGCGTCCGTCCGGCCGATGCACCATCCAGTACGCGCCATCACCTCGGCCCTGCGAGGCGACGCTCTCGATCGGATTGAAGAAGATGGTGTGGTACTGCACGATCGCGAACGGCAGGTAGCGCGCCGGGTACGTGTCGCCCGCACTGATCGAGCGCAGGTTGGCGTTGTAGATGACGAAGCAGCAGAGGCCGATCAGGATGCTTGCACGCAGTCCGTCTCGGGAGCGGATCTCAGGCTGGTGATTGGTGGAAGGTGCAGACACGAGGCGCGGCCGGAGACTACTACAATGGGCTGGGCATGACCGACGACGAAGTGCGCGCGCGGATTGCGGCGGTTCCACACTGGTACCACCCCATCGAGGTACGGCCCGGGATCGTCACTCCCGGCGCGAACGATGCGCCCGCTGTGCTCCGAGCGCTCGCTCTTCCGGACGCTTGCCGCGGCCTGCGCGTGCTCGATCTCGGCACGCGTGACGGCTTCTTCGCCTTCGAGCTGGAGCGCCGCGGTGCGGAGGTGGTGGCGATCGATTACGTGGCCGCGACCGAAAGCGGCTTCGCCGTCGCCGCGGAGCTGCTCGGCTCGCGCGTCACCTACCTCCAGCGTAACCTGTACGAGCTCGACGCCGCGGAGCTCGGCACCTTCGACATCGTGCTGTTTCTCGGACTGCTCTATCACCTGCCCGATCCGCTCGGTGCACTGCGCGTGGTGCGCAATCTCACGCGGCAACGGATGCTCCTCGAGACGCTGGTGCTCGATTTCGGCGGCGAGATGGACGCGCTTCCGCTGATGCGCTTCTTCGCCGGGTCGAGCTGGGTGGGTGATCCGACGAACTACTGGGGCCCGAACGTCCGCTGCGTCGAGGACATGCTGGGTGAGACGGAGTTTGCGTCGCGTCGCGTGGTACGCATCGGCGACCGTGGCATCTTCGACTGCGAGGCCATCGCCAGTCCCGACGCCGCGTACTATATGGAGATCGCCACCGGCCGCCGCGCGCCGCAGTGAGCCGCGGAGTCCCACCACAGATGAGCCTTCCCCCTCGGCCCCTGATGGCACCGCGCCTCTCGGTGGTCATTCCGTGCTACGACGACGGCGACTATCTGCTCGAAGCCGTTGCCAGCGTGGAGCGCCACGCGCCTGCGGCGGAGCTGATCATCGTCGACGACGGCTCGACGGAGGCTCGCACGCGCGAAGTGCTCGCCGCGCTGCGCGAAGCGGGACATCGTGTGATCGAACAGCCGCACTCCGGCCTTTCCGCGGCGCGCAACACCGGGATCGCGGCTTCCGTGGGCGACTACTTCCTCCCGCTCGACGCGGACAACCGCCTGCTGCCCGGCTTCGCCGAGGAGGCGGTGGCGCTGCTCGATGCCGACCCGGCCACGGGGGTGGTCTACGGCGATCGGCGCGAGTTCGGCACGCGAACCGGCGACGTGGCGGTGCCGGAGCTCGACCTGCCGCGGATGCTCTGGAGCAATTACATCGATGCCTGTGCCGTGGTGCGCCGCACCGTGTGGAGCGACGTGGGCGGCTACGACATCGCGTTCACCGACTGGGAGGATTGGGACTTCTGGCTCGGTGCGGCGGGGCGCGGCTGGCGATTCATGCATCTGCCGCGGCCGACCTTCGAGTACCGCATCCGTCCCGACTCGCTGCACCAGCGCTTCCTGCGCCGGGACGACTATCCGTTGACGCTGCGCCGCATCTATGCCAAGCACCGCGATCTCGTATCGGAGCATGCAACCGAGATCCTGATCGCCGGCCACGTGGAGCGACGCCAGCTCTTCCGCGATACGGAGGCGTTGCGTGTTTCGCGCGACACGCTTCAGGTGGAGATCGATCGACTGGCCGCGCTGCCAACGCCTGCGACGATGGTGTCGCCCGAGGCTTCGCTGACGGATGCGACGCGGGTCTTCACGATCATCGCGCGGAACTATCTCGCGTACGCACGCGTGCTGGCGGCCAGTCTGGCCCGCCACAACCCGGGTGCTCGTCTGTGCGTTGTCGTTGTCGACGATCCGGGCCGCACGATTCCGCCGGAACCGTCGTTCGACGTCCTTCACGCGGACGAGCTGCCGTTCGATCCGCCGTCGGACTTTTCCACGATGGCGGCGATCTACAACGTCACGGAGCTGGCCACGGCGGTGAAGCCATGGGCGTTCGCGCATCTCTTCGAACGCGGCGCGTCGGTGGCGATCTATCTCGATCCCGACATCGAGGTGTTCGACTCCCTCGGGCCTCTCGAGCCGTTGGCGCGGGAGCACGGGATGCTCCTCACGCCGCACATCACGGAGCCGCTGCCGCGGGACCGCAAGCATCCGGACGACCGCGATCTGCTGCTGTCCGGCATCTACAACCTCGGCTTCCTCGCGCTCTCCGCCGAGGCGGCGACGACGGCGCTTCCGTGGTGGCAGGAGCGCCTGCGCCGCGATTGCCTGGCCGATCCGGCGGGGGGACTGTTCGTCGACCAGCGCTGGATCGATTTCGCACCGGCCCTCTTCGAGCCGCGGATTCTCAAAGATCCCGGATACAACGTCGCGTACTGGAACCTGCCGCACCGTGTTCTGACGCGCGACGGCGAGCAGATTCTCGTCAACGACCGGCCGCTGCGCTTCTTCCACTACAGCGGCTTTTCGCCGCGCACGCCGCACCTGCTCTCGAAGCACCAGCACGACGCGGTGCGTATCCGCCTGAGCGACATGCCGCTCCTGGGCGAGCTCTGTGAGCGCTACGCCGCGGCGTTGGAGCAGGCGGGCTTCGCCGAGTGCTGCGCGTTGCCGTACGGCTTCGCCGAGACCGCCGGCGGTCTGCCTCTCGACGCGCGGGCGCGTAAAGTGCTCCGCCGCACCTATCTCGACGACGAAGCGGACGGGCGAGCGGAGTCGTTCCCGAATCCGTTCACGCCCGACGGCGCTGCCGACGTCGTCCAGCGCCTGCTGCGGCCCTCGCCGTACGCGGCCGGCGTGCCGGCGTACCTCGGCGAGATCTGGAGCGAACGGGCCGACCTGCGCATTGCCTTTCCGCGGATCGAGTCTGTGGACGCCACGCGATTCCTGTACTGGGTTCGGACGCAGGGGATTCGCGAGCACGACATTCCGGAGCAACTCATTCCTCCCGATACTGCCGCGGTCAGTACGCCGTCGGCGCGCGGGAAGGAACTGCCGCGAGGCGTCAACGTGTACGGCTATGCCTTCGCCGAGAGCGGCACCGGACAGATCGTCCGCTCGGTGGTGGCCGCGCTCGCGGCGGAAGGGATTCCGTACGCGGTCGTGCCGTTCACGCACACGATCAGCCGGCAGCAACGGGTGTTTCGCGATCTCGGCACGGGGACTCCGGCGTTCGACACGAACCTGATCTGCGTCAACGCCGACCAGGTGCCGCATTTCTTCGACAGTATGCGCGGGCAACTGCTGCCCGGCGCGCGCAGCATCGGTCTCTGGGCGTGGGAAGTGGATGATCTTCCCGCCGCGATGGCCGCGAGCGAGCGTTATCTCGATGAGGTCTGGGGCATCAGCAGTTTCACCGCCGCGGCATTGGCCCGCTGTGTCACGAAGCCTGTCCGCGCGTTCCCGCTGCCGGTGGTGGTGACCGAGGTGCGGCAGCGCACGCGCGCGGAGCTCGGGATGCCGGAGGGCTTCCTCTTTCTCTTCTGCTTCGATTTCGACAGCGTGTTCCGGCGGAAGAATCCGCTCGCGACGGTGGCCGCGTTTCGCCGCGCCTTCCGCGATCGCGCGGACGTCGTGCTCTACATCAAGACCACCAATGCGGAACGGCACGCGGCGGAAGCCGAAGCGTTGCGCGCCGCCGTACGCGGCTGCGCGAACGTCGTCGTCCGCGATGCGTACGTCTCGAGCGACGACTACTTTTCGATGCTCGATGCCTGCGACTGCTACGTTTCGCTGCATCGTTCCGAGGGTTTCGGGTTGACGGTGGCGGAGGCGATGGCGCTCGGCAAACCGGTCATCAGCACTTCGTACTCGGCGACGACGGAGTTTGCGAACGAGTCGAACAGCTTTCCGGTGCCCGCGCGCATCGTGGAGGTCGGCGGCGACGCACCGCCGTATCCGCCGCACTCGCGCTGGGCTGAGCCGGACGTGGCGATCGCCGCGGAACAGATGGCCCGCGTGTACGCCGACCGCGCCGCCGCGGCAGCCGTGGGCGCCCGCGCACGCGCCGACATCGAGACGCTGCACGGGCCATCCGCACGCGGACCGCTGCTGCGCAAATTGCTGGAAGAAGCCGAGGGAACCATGCCGATGCAATCGTCTCCGCAACAGCCCGCCCGCTTCGAAGAGGACTCCATGGCCGTGGAGGCGCTCCTCGGGTCGCCCCGGCCGAACCTCCCCTCGCGGATGCAACGCCTCATGACCCCGTTCCGCCGCCTCGTGCTCCGGTTGATCCGGGTCTACTGGGTGCAGCAGCTCGAAGTCGACCGTGCGCTGCTCGCGGCGATGCGGACGTTGCGCCGCGAGTCGCACGACGAGACGGCGCGGCTGGCCGCCGAGGTGCGCGCGCTCGAAGAGCGCATGAGCGCGGGCGCCGGGTCGTCTCGGCCTTAAACGCCCAAAGCGTGAAAGTTTTACGCGAAGCGTTTGGACTGCGGTGGCCGGGCTTCATCAGCCACCGCTTTCGTACAGCCACGAGCGCTGCCCGCGTCACCGAACGCACTGTCGTGTGATGCTACGGGCACTGCCCCTGGCTGTACAAAAGCGTTGGCTGATGAAGCCCGGCCACCGCAGTCCAAACGCTTCGCGTAGACCTTTCACGCTTTAGTTAGGGCTCCTACCGCCGGCCGAGGAGCAGCTCGCGCATGGCGGTGCGCATCGAGCGGGGGAAAAGCCGCACGAGAGGCCGCGCGCTGGAGAGAATCCGGTACGACCACGCGCCCGCCTTCGACGCCAGCGTGCCGCGAGTGACATCGCGCAGCCCGCGGAACAGCTCCGGCCGCGTGAACGGGTCGGCGCCGGCGGCGGACTGCAGTTCCTCCGACTGGCGATAGGCGACCCGGGCCGCGTTCGGGATCAGCGTGCCGTCGGTGAAGGCGGCGAAAGGGTACGGTGCGTCGCGGAACGACTCCCATCCGGCGGCGAGCAGCGCGGTCTGGTAGTCCGCGAAGAGCGCGCCGATGCCGGGGACATTCGCGACCTTCAGGCCATGCTGGTGCTTTGAGGCCAGTTCCGGGTGCGCCGGATCGAAGCCGCTGAAGTGGAAGAACCGCAGCGGCTGACCGTTCACCGTGAGGTCCGTGACGCTCCGCTGGCGGAAGTTCCAGTAGGCGACGTTGTAGCCCTCGTGGCGGAGGATGGCCACGTCGGGAAAGAGTCCCGGGGTGAGGTCCATCCAGCGCTGGTCGACGAACAGTCCGCGCGCGGGCTCGACGACGCACTGGTACTCGAGCTTTTCCTGCCACCACTGCAGAAAGCGCGGCAGCTCCGCGTGCCGCGACACGCAGAGGAAGCCGAGGTTGTACGCGCCGGCCAGGAGAATCGAGCGCTCGCTGGGATGCTCATCGCCGCCGATGGAGCCGGTCAGATGCGGCGTGAGGACGAGGAAGGTCTCCGGCGGCAGCGCGTCCAACTCGGCCAGCGGGCTGTAGACGACGATGTCGGGATCGAGATAGACCACCCGGTCGTAGCCGCGAGCGAAGAGGTACGCGAACATCCATGGCTTCACGGCGGTGTTCAGCTCGAGGAGCGTGTAGCGGAAGCAGAAGCGGCGCGGGTCCGGCAGCCCGATCGCGTCCAGCGGAATGGTGGTGAAGGACTCACGATCCGGCGGCACGCCATGGCCCACCAGGAGAACGAAGCGGTCCCACCGCGGGTGGTGGCGCTCCACGGATTTCATGAGCACGCGCACGAAGTGGCGGTAGTTGGGAGAAACGATGGAGAAGACCGCTGTTTTCATGGGGCTGGCTTCGCCTTGGGACAGAATGTTGTCATGCATTCTCCGCTTTCACGCTTCGCTGTCCTGGTTTTCATCGCGGCTGCCATCACGGCCTCCGCGGCCCCGCCGGTACCGCAGAACATCCTCCTGCGCCCGCAGCGCGTGTTCGATGCCGCGACTACGGAAACGCACGAGGGCTGGGTGGTGCTCGTCGCCGGGGAGAAGATCGCCGCGGTCGGTCCTGCCGCGAGCGTCACGGTGCCGGCCGGAACGACGACGCTCGACCTGCCCGGGATGACTCTGCTGCCGGGCCTGATCGACGCGCATTCGCACGTCTTCCTCCATCCGTACAACGAGACGCTGTGGAACGATCAGGTGCTCAAGGAGCCGCTCGCGTATCGGACGATCGCAGCGACGCTGCACAGCCGCGACACGCTGCTGGCCGGCTTCACGGCGTTGCGTGACCTCGGCACCGAGGGCGCCGGATTCGCCGATGTCTCCGTCAAGCGCGCCATCGATGAAGGGCTGATCCCCGGGCCGCGGCTGTTCGTGGCCACGCGCGCGATCGTGGCCACGGCCAGCTATGGGCCGGGACCGGGCGGCTTCGCACCGGAATTCGATCCGCCCCGCGGGGCGCAGGAAGCGAGCGGCACGGGCGAGGTTCTGCGCGCCGTGCGCGAACAGATCGGTCACGGCGCGGACTGGGTGAAGGTCTACGCCGATTACGGGCGCGGGGGAGGCGCGGCCACGCCGACGTTCTCGTTGGAGGAGCTGAAGACGCTCGTCGATGAGGCGCACAGCGCCGGCCGTCCGGTCTCCGCGCACGCCACCACGGCCGAGGGCATGCGGCGGGCCGTGCTCGCCGGAGTCGACACGATCGAGCACGGCTACGGCGGCACCGAAGAAGTATTCAAGCTCATGGCCGCGCACGGCGTGGCGTTCCTGCCGACGCTGGCCGCCGAAGAGGCGTACTCCGAATACTTCCACGGCTACAAGCGGGGCACGAAGCCGTACACGCCCGATATGGAGAGAGCACTGCGCGCGTTCGGAATCGCCCTGGCGAATGGCGTCACCATCGGCTGCGGCAGCGATGTCGGCGTGTTCACGCACGGCGACAACTATCGCGAGCTCGAATGGATGGTGCGCGCCGGCATGACCCCCGCGCAGGCGCTGCTCGCCGCCACGTCCGTCGACGCGAAGGTACTGGGCCAGCAGGAGCGGTTCGGTCGCATCGCTACCGGCCTCCTGGCCGACCTCATCGCGGTCTCCGGCGATCCGACCCGCGACATCACCGCCATCGAGCACGTGCCGTTCGTGATGAAGGGCGGCCGCATCATCGTGCAGCCGGGTCTCTGATAGCTGGAAAGCGGAGGAGTCAGTCCACGACCGCGAACTCGAGTTCGACGAGTCGCACCCGATTGCCGACGACCTCGATCTCGCTGATCCTGCCGTCCGCGAAGGTCAGGCGGAGTGCCCGCTGCAACTGTCCCCGCGGCGCCCATACGATGCCGACGGCTCCATTGACGAGCGCGGGGCGTGCGTGCGCGGCCATCTGACCGAAGACGACGGCCTGCTTCGCGTAGACGGCAGCGCCGCGGATCTCCGGCGGCGCAGGCGCGGCACCCATGTCCGCGCGAACGAGGAGGTCCGGGTCGAGGACGGCCAGGAGGCCGTCGAAGTCGCCGCCGCGTAGTGCGGCAAGAAAGGCGTCGACGACCTCGCGTTGCTGCACGCGCGTCTCCGGTGCCTCACCGCCCCGCACGCGTCGCCGTGCGCGGCTGGCGAGCTGCCGTGTGGCGATGAGGGACCGGCCGACGATCGGCGCGATCTCCTCGAACGGCACGGCGAACATGTCGTGCATGACGAAGGCGAGGCGTTCCGCCGGCGTGAGCCGGTCGAGCACGACCAGCAGCGCGAGCCCGACCGAATCGGCGAGGAGCGCTTCATCCTCGGGGCCGGCGCCGTGCGTGCCGGTACCAACCGGCTCCGGCGCGTGCGGGGTGAACGGCTCCTCGCGCCGCGAGTTGCGCGACCGCAGCATGTCCAGGCAGACGCGCGCGACGACCGTGGTCAGCCATCCGCCGAGGTTGTCGATGCCGGCGGTATCGGCGCGGCTGAGTCGCAGCCACGCTTCCTGGACGGCATCGTCCACCTCACTCAGCGAGCCGAGCATCCGGTAGGCCACGCCGCGCAGGTGCGCCCTGTTCTCTTCGAATTGCTCGGCCAGAGACTCACGTTCGTTCATCGGTCACACTTTCCCATGGTCTTCCGTCATGGTCGCGACGGAGAAACGATGAACGTATCAAAACGAACGAGAGTTGCTTACTGGATCTTCACGTTGCTGTTCGCCCTTCAGATGGGCTTCACCGCCTACGCCCAGCTCTGCCTGCCGCAGGTGGCCGCGGTCTTCACCCACCTCGGCTTCCCGGACTACTTCCGAATCCAGCTTTCCTGGATGAAGCTGGCCGGCCTGGTGGTCCTCCTGCTTCCGATGGCCCCGGCCCGGCTCAAAGAATGGGCATATGCCGGGTTCACGATCGTCCTGGTCTCGGCGCTGATCGCGCATCTGGCCGTCGGCGACGGTCCGGAGGCGTGGCTCTGGGCGGCGGGCACGTTGGTCCTCGAAGCGCTGTCCTACTATTTCTTCAGAAGACTGGAAGATCGCACATGAAAAAGAACGCAACGACCGAAGACAAATCCCCTTCCCGGTTGATCGACGCAAGGATCGCGGAACTGGACGACTGGCGGGGCAAGACGCTCGCCCGCGTCCGGGCTCTCATCAAAGAGGCCGACCCCAAGGTGATCGAGGAGTGGAAATGGAGCGGGCCGGCCTGGTCTCACCATGGCCTGATCTGCACCGGTGAGACGTACAAGAAAGCCGTGAAGCTGACCTTCCCCAGGGGCGCTTCGCTGAAGGACCCTTCCGGACTCTTCAACTCCAGTCTCGAAGGCAACGTCCGCCGCGCGATCGACATCCACGAGGGTGAGGAGGTTGACGAAAAGGTGTTCAAAGCCCTCATTCGCGCCGCCGCGGAGCTGAACACGTCGTCGACACGGTAGGGGGTCGAAGCCGCACGACACGTTTTCGTGTACACTGGCAATCGACAGTGAAGAAGCGTGAGCTCGAGAGACGTCTTCTCGCATGCGGTTGGCGATTCCTGGCGCCACGGCCGTCGGCATGACGTTTGACAGACGGCGAAGGCGAGGAGTATGTCCCGCGCCATGCCGAGGTCAACGAGCAGCTCGCGCGGGCAATTTTGCGAAAGGCCTGCAAGGGACTGATATGAGATTCGCTGGAAGAGTCGTTCGAGACGGCCGATGGTGGCTGGCTGAAATTCCGATGCTCGACGCGCTGACGCAGGGCCGCACCCGGCGCGAGGCGCTGGAGATGGTGAAGGACTGGCTCGAAACCGCCGTGAACCGCGGCGACTTTCACGCGACCGTCCACGAAAAGGGCCGTGCTGAATTCGAAGTCTCGGGATCGGACGCCACGTCCATGGTAGCGCTCCTGCTGAGGCGGCGCCGGGCAGCCAGCGGCGCTTCGCTGAGAGAGATGGCGTCACGGCTCGGTGCTACTTCACGAAATGCGTACGCTCGATATGAGCGTGGCGAGGCCGCACCGACTCTCGAAAAGCTCGATGCCCTCCTGAAAGCGACATCGCCCGGTGGCGACTTCGTCATTCGCGAGACGCAGTAGGGCCGCGCAAGGGATACGCTTCAGCCATGGCGCATTCACGTTCTGTAGCCAAGGGGCGGTCGGTTGCATCTTTAGCGACTTTGCTTAAGAAGACAGCAAAATCGACGACAACGTCAGCAAACTCGCTAGAGTTTAATGCTTCATCGGTTGCAACGTAAGCAAATTCGCTAAAAAAGAAGGGCAGTAGTCGTCATTTTAAGCGAGCACGCTTGGTATTTAAGCGAATCTGCTGACAAATGAAGAAAAAATACTTGCTTCGTAAGCGAGTTAGCTAGAAGTGGAAGAAAAAATACTTCCGATGTAAGCCTTTTAGCTTGAAGTGCAAGACTGCACGGCTGGTTCTTCAGCGAGTTCGCTGAAGAATGGCGGCTTTCGCCTTCCTTGAGATCCCCTACCGCCCTCTGTAGAACGCCGCCAGGTCCTTCTTCATGGCGCGCATCGACTCCTCGTGGACGTACATCATGTGTCCGGAGGGGTAGAAGCGCAGAGTCACGTTTTTGCGGAGGGCGATGGGGAGGCCGAGGTGGTTCACCTGGTATTCGGCGCCGAGGTGGGGCGTGACCATGTCGTAGTAGCCGTTGGCGACGAACACCTTCATCTCCGGGTGGAGCGTCATGGCCGCGCGAAGCGTATCGCCGGTGTAGAGATAGCGGTTGCGCGCCGCGTCCCACTTCCAGTTCGCCGCCGTCGAGAGGGAGAGCACCTCGTAGTGCTCGACCGCCGGGTAATTGAGCTCGTGGGCCAGGTAATCCTTGAACGCGCTCGTGAACACCGCGTCCACCGCGTAGGACGCGTCCGAGTACCCGTACGTGTAGTCGCCCGCAACCAGCACTCCGGGCTCGCTGCTGGGCCGGCCGATGTAACGTCCATCGAGCACGCCCACCGTCTGCTCCTGATCGCGCAGGAGCAGTTGCGCGAAATCGAAGCGCTCGATGCGCAGGTCGCGAAGGAGGATGTCGGCCACCGAGATCCCCAGCATCCGCGACATCTCGGTGGCCACCCGCTTCCGCTCCTCTTCCGGCAGCGCCGCCCCTTCGTAGAGCGCCGGCGCGAGCGTCGCTTTCGCGAACGTCTCCGCACGCACGCGCATCTCATCGAAGCTCAGCGCCTGCAGATCTGCCGCGACGCGCTTGTGATACCAGGCCGTCAGGCTCATGGCCGGGAAGCCGAGCGTGTAGGGCAGCTCGTTGCCCGCGCCCGTGCGGTACACCTGCGTGTTGATGGCGGGCGAGATCAGCACCACGCCGGCCACCGGCACGCTGTACCGGCGCTGTAGACCGTCCGCGACCAGCGACGCCCGGATCGTGCCGTAGCTCTCGCCGGCGATGTACACCGGGGCCGTCCAGCGCTTTTCCCGTGTGAGATACGCGCGGATGAACTCCACGGTGATTTCGCCGTCCGCGCGGACTTCCTGGAACTTGGCCGCATCCTCGGCCGGATTGGCCTTGCTCAGCCCCGTCCCCACCGGATCGAGGAACACCAGGTCCGAAAGGTCGAGCAGCGACTGCTCGTTCGGGACGGCCCGGGCGCTCCGGCCCTCCACCGGCATCCCGTTTGGATCGAGCGGCACGCGCTTCGGACCGAACGCGCCCATGTGCAGCCAGACGGATGACGAGCCGGGTCCGCCGTTGAAGAGGAACGTGACGGGGCGGTTCGGGTCGCGCGGCAGCGCCGTGTAGGCCATGAAGAAGAGCTGCGCTTCCGGCTCCTTCGGTCCGAGGCGAACGTTGAGGTGGCCGGCCTCCGCGGTGTAGCGAATGGTCTTCCCGCCAATGGTGGTCTGGTGGTCGGAGGTGACGTTCTCGCCGAGGAGCGTTGCGGCGGCGAGAAAAGAGAGCACGATGAAGATGGTGGATGGGTGTCGCATCGGACTCCATATTACGATTCGCACGACGGAAGGTTGAGACGAATGACGGAACTGGAGTACTGCGTCCTCGGCGTGATCTGGCAACAGGGGCCGCTCACGGCGTACGAGGTCGCGAAACCGTTTGCGGAATCGCAGTCGTCGTACTGGAGCGGCAGCGTCGGCGCGATTTATCCGCTGGTGAAGCGTCTCGAGGAGAAGGGCTTCGTGCGTGGCGAGATCACGGAATGGAACTCCCGCAAAAAGCGCACGTTCACCATCGCCGAAGAAGGGCTGAAGCACCTCCGGGCCTGGCTCTCGCCTCCGTTTCCTGATTCCGCCGGCGCGGCGAGCTTCGACCCGATCCGCACCCGTCTCGGCTTCCTCGGGGCCCTGCCGGCGCGCGCGCGCAAACGCTTCCTCGATGATGCCGAGCGGGTGATCCGCGAACAGCTCGTCATCCTGGAGGAACTCGAGGTTTCGGACCGGAAGCGTGGCGAGCGGCTCAGCGCGCTCACGGCCCTCGGCGCCACGTTCGAGCTGAACGCACGGCTGGCGTGGCTGGCGCTGGTGCGGCAGGAGTTGCTCTAATCTTGCAAATGCGCCACGCCGCCTTCCCCGCGGGAGTCACCCGCGAGCAGCTGATCGACTGGTACCGCGCCGGCCGCGCCCGGACGAAGTGGGTCTTCGACCTGCTCACCCCCGAGGCGTACTACGAACGCCCGATCGCCCTGCGCAACCCGATCGTGTTCTACGAAGGTCACCTGCCGGCGTTCACGATCAACACGCTGGTGAAGCTGGCGCACCGCAGTCCCGGCATCGACGCACAGTTCGAAACGCTCTTCGCCCGCGGGATCGATCCGGACAGCCCGGACGCCGTGAAGGATCCGACCGACGTGTGGCCGTCGCGCGAAGACGTGCAGGCCTACGCCGATGCCGCCGATGCGTGCGTGCTCGAGCTGCTCGCCAACGCGCCGCTGGAGGACGACCGGATCCCGGAGCTGCGCGGCGGCGAGGCCGTCTTCACCATCCTCGAGCACGAGCAGATGCATCACGAGACACTGCTCTACATGCTGCACAACCTGCCGTATGAGAAGAAGAGGCAGTTGGCGGTTGGCGGTTGGCGGTTGGCAGGGGTGGATGCGCCGGCAGTGGCGGAGAAGATGATCGCGATTCCGCGCGGACGGGCCACGCTGGGGCGGACGAGCGGGTTCGGGTGGGACAACGAGTTTCCCTCGCACGTTGTTGATGTCGATGCGTTCTCCATCGGCCGGTTCAACGTCACGAATGGCGACTGGCTGGCGTTCATGGACGCCACCGCTGCGGCGGCGCCGAACTTCTGGACACGTCGCGGTGATGCGTGGATGTGGCGCGGGATGTTCGGCGACGAGCCGCTCGCGCTCACCGCGCCGGTGTGGGTCACGCACAATCAAGCGTCGGCGTACGCGAGCTGGCGTGGCATGCGCCTGCCGTCGGAAGGGGAGTTCCATCGCGCCGCGTACGGCTCGCCCACGGGGGAAGAGCGTCTGCATCCCTGGGGCGACGCGCCGGCCGAGGCGTCCCGCGGTAACTTCGATTTCGCCGCCCTCGGGCCGGTACCTTCCGGACTTCATCCGGCCGGAGCCAGCGCGTGGGGGGTGGAAGACCTGGTCGGCAACGGCTGGGAGTGGACG
>JAXDJK010000245.1:0-3063 GCA_034665665.1 Acidobacteriota bacterium | reverse complement strand
ACCCGCCCAGGTCCCTCGCTCGACGCGCGGGATGACAAATCTTGGAGCAGCGCGAGAACCTTCAGTTCTCTGGAGCCCTACTTCGCCTGATCCAACTCCTCGATGGTAGCGTCTGCGGCGGGCTTTTCTTTTTGCAGCTTCGCGGCGACGGCTTCGGCTTTCTGCATGACGCGCAGGAGGTTGAGGCCGACGAGTTTCTTGACCTGCTGTTCGGTGACGCCGCGGCGGAGGAGCTCCGTGAGGAGTTTGGGGTAATCGGCGACGCTCTCGAGGCCGACGGGGGTGGTGCCGATGCCGTCGAGGTCACCGCCGAGGCCGACGTGGTCTTCGCCGGCGATCTGCATGACGTGCTGGATGTGGTCGGCCACGTCGGAGATGGTGGCGCGGGGACGGGGGTGGGCGGTGTCCCAGGCGGTGAGGCCTTCCTTCACCTTGTCGGGCTGGCCGGCGAACATGGCTTTGAGGCGGGCTTCTTCGGCGTCGCGTTGAGCACCTGTGGAGCGCACGCCTTCGGAGACGAAGCCGGGGACGAAGGTGACCATGACCACGCCGTCGTTCTGCTTCAGGCGGGCGAGCACGTCGTCCGGGACGTTGCGGGCGTGGTTGGTGAGCGCGCGTGCCGAGGAGTGGGAAAAGATCACCGGCGCCAGCGACGCGTCGATGGCGTCGTTCATGGTTTTCGGGGCGACGTGCGATAGGTCGACGAGCATGCCGAGGCGGTTCATCTCCGCGACGACGGCCCGGCCGAACGGCGTCAAGCCGTTGTGCTTCGGGTCGTCGGTGGCGGAGTCGGCCCAGTCGTTGTTGAGCGAGTGAGTGAGGGTCATGTAGCCGGCACCGAGCTCGTGGAGCTGGCGCAGCGCGGCCAGCGAGTTGTTGATGGAGTGGCCGCCTTCGATGCCGATCAGCGAGGCGATCTTGCCGCTGGCGTGGATGCGCTTCACATCTTCGGCGGTGCGGGCGAGGACGAACGTATCGGGATACAGCACGGCCAGCCGATGCACGACGTCGATCTGCTCCATGGTGGCCTGCACCGCATCGGCGCCCTTCAGCGTGGCGGGCACGTAGACGGACCAGAACTGCGCACCGACGCCGCCCTTGCGCAGGCGGGTGATGTCGGTGTGCAGCGCGGGCGTGAGCGCGGACTGGTCGGTGCGGATGTCGATCTGCGCGAGGTGGTTCTTGACGCGCTCGCGGTACTGCCAGGGCAGGTCGTTGTGGCCGTCGATGAGCGGCACCTCGCGCAGGATGCGCTCCACGCGGGCGTCCTGGGCGAGCAGAGGCGTGACGAGGAGTAAGGAGAGGAGCAGGATCGTCTTCGAACGCACGGCGCGATTGTAGGGTAGGAGCGGCTACCATCTCCGTCATGATTTCGCGCGCAACGTTCCTCCTCGCCCTCTTGCTGGCGCCTTTCGCTTTCGCCGGCGACGTCACCACCGTGATCCTGGTCCGCCATGCCGAAGCGGCAGCGGGCGGCGGCGATCCAGGATTGAGCGAGGCCGGCACGGCTCGCGCCAACGCGCTCGCGGCCGCGCTGCGCGACGCCGGCGTCAAAGCCATCTACGTCAGCCAGTACAAGCGCACGAAGGACACTGCCGCGCCGCTGGCGCAGCAGGCCAAAATCACGCCGTCCGAGGTGGCGCTCGTGAAGGAAGGAATGGACGAGCAGCTCAAGATGCTGGCCAACCAGATTCTGGCCGAGCACCAGGGCGAGACGGTGGTCGTGGTCGGCCACAGCAACACCATCACGGTGATGGCGGAGGCGCTCAGCGGCACGAAAGCCGACCCGATCGCGCACGAGGAGCACGACCGGATGTACGTGATCGTGGCCGAGAAGGGCAAGCCGACCACCGTGATCGTCACCCACTATGGGAGCAGCCACTGATGCGGATCTTCGCCGCGTCCCTGCTGCTCGCGTTCACGACATCACTCACCGCCGCGCCGGTCGTCATCCGGGCCACGCGCGTGATCGATGGTCGCGGACATCTCCTCCGCAATGCGGCGGTGGTGGTGGACGGCGGGAAGATCGTCTCAATCGACGAGCATCCGCGCCGCGCCGACATCGACCTGATCAACACCACCCTCATGCCGGGCGGCATCGATACGCACGTGCACATCGCCTGGCATTTCGATGCGGACGGCCGCTCGCACGATGACGAGTCCGACCGCAACGAGAGTCCGGCCGAGAGCGCGCTGTACGCGGCGGAGAACGCGTACAAGACGCTTCTCGGCGGGATCACCACCGTGCAGTCCCTCGGCGCGCCGATGGACAAGCCGCTCCGCGATTCCATCAACCGCGGCACGCTGCCCGGCCCGCGCATCCTGACCGCCATCGACCCGCTGTACGACGAGAAGCTGTCGGCGGACGAGCTGCGCAAGCAAGTCGATCACGCGGCGGACCTCGGCGCGGACGTGATCAAGGTCTTCGCCTCCCAGAGCATCCGCACCGGCGGCGATCCAACGATGTCGCAGGAGCAGCTGGACGCGATCTGCGGCCACGCCAAGGAGCGCGGGCTGCGCGTGGCCGTGCACGCGCACGGCTCCGAGAGCGTGGCCCGGGCCGTACGCGCCGGCTGCAACTCCGTCGAGCACGGCGCGCTCATCGACCAGGCCTCACTCGACCTCATGGCCGCGCGCGGGACGTACTTTGACCCGAACACGGATCTGGTCTTCCGCAATTACTTCGAGAACAAGACCCACTTCCTCGGCATTGGCAGCTATACCGAGGAAGGGTTCATGGCGATGGAGAAAGCGGTTCCGCGCGTGCTCGACGTCCTCAAGAAGGGCTTGGCCACGAAAGGGTTGAAGATCGTCTTCGGCACCGACGCGGTGGCCGGCTCGCATGGCCGCAATTTCCAGGAGCTGATGTACCGCGTGCGCATCGGCGGACAGGATCCGATGGCGGCCATCACCTCCGCCACGTCACTGGCCGCGGAGTCCCTCGGGATGGGCGACAGTATCGGCGCAATCGCTCCCGGCTACGAAGCGGACCTGATCGCCGTCGATGGCGATCCGCTCAAGGAGATCGGCGCGCTGGAGCACGTGGTGTTCGTGATGAAGGGC
>JAXDJK010000244.1:0-5210 GCA_034665665.1 Acidobacteriota bacterium | reverse complement strand
CGTGCTGGAGAAGAGCGGGAGGTACAGCGCGCGGCGGAGCCACGGCTTGGCTTCTTCGTGGACGACTTTGCTGTAGTCGCGGAGGAGGGGAATCAGCACCACGGGCTGCCCCTGCCGCTCGAGCTCGTTGATCTCGCGGAGGATGAAGGTCTCGTCGATGCGGGGGAAGCGGGCCACGAGCACGCCGATGGCGGCGCGGACTTTGGTCTGCGCCGGGGTGGTGGCGCTCACGTTGCCGGCGAGCCTCTCCCGTTGCGCGGCTGACGCACCGCCGGGGCCGCTGAGCGTCTTCATCGTGTAGTCGTCGCCGCGGTGGGGTTCATCCCCCGCGCGATCCATCCTCGGTCCTTCCTCATCTAAACCGCGTCGCGTCCCGTGAAGACCACTTCGATCGTCCGGAGCAGGATCTGGAAATCGAGCGAGAGGCTCCACCGGTCTACGTACTGACGGTCGAGTTGCATGCGCTTGGCGTCGGTGCAGGTGCTGCGGCCGCTGACCTGCCAGAGCCCGGTGATGCCGGGCGGCATGGCGAAACGGCTGAGCGGGCTGCGCCGTGGGAGCTTGTCGAGGTCGGAGTTGAGCAGCGGCCGGGGACCGACCATGCTCATGGTGCCTTCGAGGACGTTGAAGAGCTGCGGCAGCTCGTCGAGGCTGTACTTGCGGAGGAAGCCGCCGATCTTCGTGATGCGGGGGTCGTTCTTCAGCTTGAGGAAGGCTTTGCCACTCTGCGCCAGGAGCTCTTTCTCCTTCAGGTGCGCGCCGACGTACATCGTGCGGAACTTGTACATGTCGAACTGGTTGCAGCGGAACCCGATCCGGCGCTGCCGGAAGATGATCGGGCCCCGGCTGGTCAGTTTGACGAGCGCCATGATGATGAGGAAGACCGGCGAGAGGAGGGTGATGGCGATGGTGGCCATCAACAGGTCCATGCCGCGCTTGACGCGCGCGGCGATGGGACGGCGGGTGCGGAGGTCGAAGTAGTAAGTGCCGGGACCGCTCTCGTCGAGAAAGACGATCCCTTTGGCGCGTCGAGGTGCGTTGCGGCGCGGTTGGGCCTGGGGAACGGCGCCTGCGTTCTCCCGTAGCTCGTAATCGAAGTCGTAACTGGTCATGACCTTTGGCGATGCTGGCCGTTCGCGGCCGGATGAATGCTCGAAAGTGCTGAAGTCGCGCGCGCTGTTGTGGCGCACGCGGATAGGTGTACCGTGCAAAAGCGTCGCCATCAATAACAGTTCAGACTGGCTGAGGCGGCTCGACCAGACGCTCCCGCGCCAGACGCGCCACGGCGATGACGAAGCCGAAGTAAAGCGCCATGTAGCGGAGGTACGACTCGTGGAGCGCCAGGCTGGCCAGCATGTAGCCGGCGATGGCCACGCCGAGGCCGGCCGCGATCATGGCCCGCCCCCGCTCGCCGCGCCGGAGTAGCTCGCGGTTCGCACGGAAGGCGGTGACGAGCGCTGCCAGAAACGCACTGCAGAGCGCGAGCAGACCGACGATGCCGGTCTCGCATGCGAGCTCGACGTAGAAACCGTGCGCGAACTCGCGGCCGCCGACGTCGTGAAAGTCGGTAGCCGTCGAGCCGACCCGGTTCGCGTAGGGCAGGTAGTACCGGCCGTAATGCCCGGCGCCCACGCCGAAGAGCGGGTGCTCCTCGAACATCAGCATGCCGGCTTTGACCAGGATCTTGCGCTTTTCGACGGCGCTGTCCTGATTGAGGTCCGCATTCTTGCTGGGGAGGACGGACTCGATGGTCAGGAAGCGCGCCCGCAGCGTCTGCGGCATCAGCAGGAGGACGATCACGCCAGCAATGGCCGCCATGCCGACCTGTTTCGCCCGAACGCGCATGGCGATCAGCAGCAGGCCGGTCATGAGCGCCACCGCGACCATCGCGCCGCGCGAATACGTGGCCAGCGTGCCGGCCGCGATGATGGCCGTGGCGGCGCCGTACGCAATGGTCAGCCACCGGCGTCGTGCCGCCAGCGCCAGGCCGACGCCGACCGGGATGACGATGAGCAGGATGCGGGCGTAGAAGTTCGGGTCGGAGACCGGCGGCCCCGAGGCGCGTGGCAGGGCCAGCTCACCGTAGATGTTGCCGGTCTGCGGCTCGATCAGCCCGCCGAAGATTTCAAAGAAGCGTCCGGTGGCGATCTGGACCACGGACATGCCGCCCAGCACCGTGGCCGCGGCCACGAGGGCGGTCAGGGCGCGCTTGAGCGAGGTCCACGAGGCAGTCAGGCTGGCCGCAACCACGACGATGACTACGGACTTCACCACCTCGGAGAGTCGCGCATCCACCAGCGCGGCATCTTTCGCCCAGATGCTGGTGCTGAAGACCACCAGCGCGTAGACCGTCATGATGACCACGATCGGATGCACCATCGCCGTGAGCGGGCGGACGATCTTCCGGTAACGCCATACCGCCACGACCAGCAGCAGGATCATCGGCTGCAGGATGGAGGGGATGGGGAACTTGTACATCAGGAGGTCGGAGACATTGGTGTAGAGCGTCACGACCAGAAGCGGCAGGCCGACCGCGAAGGGGAGGGCGGCGCGATCGGCCGCGGGGATAACGGCGGCCGGGGCCGCCGCGACGACTTCCGGCTCCTCCTGTTTCTGCAGGCGCCGCGCGATGCGTGCGACGGTGGAGACGACCGCGCCGGTGCCGGCGAAGGCGAGGAGCGTGTTGGCGTCGATGGCGCCGGGAAAGAAGAGCGCCAGCGCGATGACGGAGTAGGCGGTGGCAGCGAGCCCGACCTCATCGCCGCCGTTCCAGGCCGAGGCGGCCACGGCCAGGAGGAACGCGGCGAAGAGCACGCCCGCGGAGCCGGGGATCAGGTAGCCGATGCCGACGGCGATGACGATCGCGTCGAGGGCGACGGCATGCTGGAGCACCGTGCGGCGGGTTTCGGCGGTCATGGCGCGGTTGACGCGGCGTTGCCGGTCAGGCGAGGCGGCGGTGGTGGAGGAGCCAGGCGGCGGCGACGCCGAAGAGCAGCCCGAAGGCGAGGCCGGCGACGATGGCGCGCTCGACGCGCGGCAGCACCGGCTTGTCCGGCACCGAGGCGGGCGAGACCAGGGTCACGCCGTAGATCTTGTACATGTTGCGCGACTGCATCCCGAGGAGCATGGGCACGCGGTTGGCCACCGAGGCGATGTGCCGCGCGTTCGTCCCTTCGACCTCGATGCGGAAGACGGCCGTGTTGGGCATGACGAAGGCCGCCACGTCATCGCCGGCCACGGCGCCCGCGGCCTGGGTGGTGGAGGGTGCGTCGGCGAGCGCGGTGATGGAGGTGATGATCACGCGACGGTCGAGCGTCTCCACCCCTCGGATCATCTCGGACATGGAGAGGACCTCCGGGAGGGGGGTGACGGCGGCGATGGAGGCGGTGCGGTAGCGCTTCGGCTGCAACTCGGCCAGGAGCCAGGCCACGAGCATGACCGCCACGGCGATGAGCGCCACGAGTTTCCAATGGTTCCGGACGGCGCGGGTGACCTCGTCGGCAAGGTTGCGGGTCGGGACGACGGGCGCCGGTATAGCTGGCCCCGGTACAGCGGGCGCCTGTACAGCGGGTGGTGGTACAGCCGGTGGTGGCGGAGGAGGTGGAGGGGGCGGTGGCGGCAGAGCTTCGCCCGGCAATTGCTGATCCCCTGTTCGCGTCTGAGCGCGCTCGCGTGCTCGTGGCACCAATCCCTCCGTTGTTTGTAGATGGACGCCGCCGGACGCGTCCGCCGCACTGGCTGCAAAAGAGTGGCCACTGGCTCAGCGGCGGAGGCGTTGCACGGCATCCACGACGGCTACCGGGCCATCCACATTCAATGTGTGCGTACCGATGATCCCCGCCGTCCAGTCCGGAAGGATGGTGGCGACTTCGCGCTCCTCCCACTCATCGGGTGTGAGGGTGACGAGCTCGCGGAGACGCATGGCGTGGCCGTACCAGGGGGCGCCATCCTGCCCGGCGCGGAGGAGTTTGCCGTCGCGCAGGAACGGACGGCCGGCGGGACGGCCGCCGGCGACGTTGCACTCCAGGGGGTTCCAGCGATGCGGCGTCCAGGGGCCGCGCGGCGTGGGGGCGTGGAAGAGCCAGAGCCGGTCGAAGCCGGCCGCGTCGCCGCTGTCGGTGGCGTAATACATCCACCAGCGGCCGGAGTGCTCGAAGAGCGTGGCGTCGACCGCGGAGACGTCGCGCATCAATACTGTATCGGGCTCCCAGCGGTAGGGGAACTCGATACAGCGGTAGAGCTCGATGGCCCGGTTCTCGTGCGTCTCCGGGAGCATGTACCACTCCCCGTTCCAGCGGATGACGCAGGGATAGGAGAGGTGATACGGGCGCTCCAGGATCCGCCGCGGCGGCGACCAACTGCCGTCGCGCCTCACCTCGAGGACGGAGATGACGCCGCGGTCTTCCGCGTAGACGAGCTCCTCGAGAAAGATCCAGGCGCGGTCGCCGTCGGCGACGACAAAGGGATCGGCCCAGAGCCGGTCCGGCGGCGGAACGATCCGGTGGAAACGACGGAAGTCGAGCGAGCCGTCGAACGTGAAGGCCAGGCTCCATTGCAGGTGCGTGAAACGATCGCGGTACTGCTGCAAGACGTACGAGGCTGCTGAGGAGAGGGCCGTGCGGAGCATGCGCGCGTTGGAGACGGTGCGTACTTGACGCGGCTCGGCCTCCGTTGTGGGCGTAGAGGTGCTTGCGCGGCGGTCGAGCTGCTGCTCGATCATGGCCGCGATGCGCCACCCGAGGCGGCTCATGGCGCGGCGGTAGGAGATCGCGTCCGGCATCGCGGAAGTGCTGGCCAGCACGCGGTTTCCCGCACGAATGCGGGCGTGCATCGTCGGTTGGCGGGTGGCGAACTCCCACAGGCCGTCGCGCTCGATGATCCACACCTCGCCCGCGGTCGAGGTGTACGGTACGAACGCGAGCCACACGTCGACGGCGCCTGTTGGCGGGAGACCCGCGAGCAGCGGTGCGGCATCGCGGGGAGTCAGCCCGTCCGGCTTGCGGCCGTAGAGCAGGCGGTCGATGCGGTGGAACCAGCGCGCCACCAGCGGCTCGCGCTCGGGCGCGGCGTCATTCGCGAACACGATGGCGGTCAGCTGGTGGGCTGCGCGGATGTGCTCGAGCACGTGGCAGACCCACGCCGGCTGCGTCGTCGAGGCGAGCACCACGCCCACGCGGAGAGTCGAAACGGCCACGCGACGGTCGAGGCTG
>JAXDJK010000243.1:0-4970 GCA_034665665.1 Acidobacteriota bacterium | reverse complement strand
TGATGCTCGGTCAGCCGGTAGGTGGTCAGCACGTACGGAAAGCGCTCGTCCGGCGAGGAGGCGTACGGATTGTCCGGCCGCTCCATCCGATTCGCATGCGGATTGGCCTGCTGCGCATAGAGAGGATTGCGGACGTTCGACTCCAGCGGCTCGTAGTGCGCCGGCAGCGGCCCGTCCTTCAGCCCCGACGGCACCCAGATCCAGCCCAGGCCGTCCGGATGCATGATGAACGGCGCGTCGCCGGGGATGGTCTCGTCGCCGCCGCGCGTGGCCGTGGGCTTGAAATCCGGCGGCTTGCCGCGCGTAAAGTCGGCCACATCGTGCCCCACCCATTCGCGTTTCTCCGCGTCCCACCAAACCAGCGCCTTCTTCTCGCTCCACGGCGTGCCGTCCGGCTTCGCCGAGGCGCGGTTGTAGAGGATGCGCCGGTCCAGGGGCCAGGCGTAGCCCCAGCCGTGATCGTACTTGCCGTGCGGCGCGCGGGCGTTGGCGTTGTTCGCGCCGTCGTAGACGCCGGAGTAGATCCAGCAGCCGCAGGAGGTCGACCCGTCCGCTTCCAGCTCGCCGAAGTGCTTGATGGTCCCGCCGTCCGTGCGCCGGCCGTGGATCTCCTGCAGCACCTCGGCGGCATCTTCCTCCGCGTAGTCCCAGGTCAGCGCACGCAGCGCCGCATCACGCGGCGCGTCCGTGGCCATGGCCTGCAGCTTCCGCCCCAGCTCGATCACGAACTGCAGCTCGCTCCGCGCGTCGCCGGGCGGCTCCACCGCCTTCTCCCGCCATTGCAGAAGGCGCTGCGTGTTCGTGAACGTCCCTTCCTTCTCCACGTGCGACGCCGCGGGAAAGAAGAAGACCTCCGTGTCGATGTCATCCGGCGCGTCCTGCCAGAACGTGGCCGTCTCGATCTCCACGAGATCGCGCACCACCAGCCATTTCAGCTTGCCGAGCGCCGCCCGCTCCAGCTTCCCGTTCGGTGAGCCGACCGCCGGGTTCTGCCCCATCACCAGCAGCCCCTCCAGGTTGCCGTCCGCCATGTCCAGCCAGTAGCCAAAGTACGAGTGATCGCCCGTGAGCTTCGGCAGCCAGCCGTAGCCGAAGCCGTTCTCGGGCGTGGCCGCCTCGCCGTAGTACGCCTTCAGCAGGCTGACCATGTAGCGATCGGTATTGAACCACCACCCCTTCTCCGCCTGGTGCTTGCGGACATAAGTGGCCAGATCCGGCTCGTCCGAGGTGGGCATCGGCAGGTAGCCCGGCAGGATGTCGTAGAGGGTGGGGATGTCGGTCGAGCCCTGAATCGACGCGTGCCCGCGCAGGGCCATGATCCCGCCGCCGGGCCGTCCTACATTGCCGAGGAGCAGCTGCAGGATGGCCGCGGCCCGGATCACCTGCACGCCGCTCGAATGCTGCGTCCACCCCACCGCGTAGCAGATCGCGCCGGTCTTTTCCGGACCGGAGGCCCGCGTGTACACGTCCGCCACCTT
This sequence comes from Acidobacteriota bacterium, assembly GCA_034665665.1. GTDB lineage: Bacteria > Acidobacteriota > Thermoanaerobaculia > Gp7-AA8 > Gp7-AA8 > DASWOB01. Next base: position 3,492 of record JAXDJK010000243.1, on the reverse strand, counting down.
CAGGAACTCCGCCGCCGGAATGCCGCAGGCGCGCTCCACCAGCTCCGGCGTGTAGCGGGCGAAGTGCTTGCGCAGGATCTGGAACACGCACCGCGGATGCTGCAGCGTCGGATCGCGCTCCGGATCGTGCGAGGCCCGCGGCGAGCCCTGTCCTTCCCCGCGCGTGCCGGTATCGGTGCTGCCGCCGCTGGAGTCGCGGTACTGCCACGTCTCCGGTTTCGAGAACAGCCCGTCCAGGTCCTCGGTATCGACGAAGTCATCGCGCACCAGCACCGACGCGTTCGTGTACGCCGTCACGTAGTCGCGGAACCAGCGGTTCTCCTCGATCGCGTAACGGATCATCGCGCCGAGGAACACCAGGTCGCTGCCGGCACGCAGCGGCAGCCAGTGATCCGCCATGGCCGACGTGCGGGTGAACCGCGGATCGACATGGATCACCTTCGCGCCGTGCTTCTCGCGCGCCTCGATCACCCACTGAAAGCCCACCGGATGGTTCTCCGCCATCGACGAGCCCATGATCAGGATCGCGTCCGCGTTGGCAAGGTCCTGCTGTGCCATGGTGGCGCCGCCGCGGCCGAAGGAGGTGCCCAGACCGGGCACCGTGGAGCTGTGTCATATTCGTGCCTGATTGCTCAGGCACACCATCCCCAGTCCGGCCGTGAACAGCTTCTTGATGAGGTAGTTCTCCTCGATGTCCAGCGTGGCCCCGCCGAGGTGCGCCACGCCGGTGGTGTGCATGAACCGCTCGTCGAAGGTGCGATTGCGCGAGGCCCACATACGGTCCGCCACCATATCCACGGCGCTGGCCAGATCGAGCTCCACCCACTGCCGCGACCGCGGCGCGCGGTACTTGACCTTCGTCGCCCGCCCCGGATGCGTGACCAGCTCGTGGCTGGCCGAGCCCTTCGGGCAGAGATGCCCCCGCGAGATTGGCGACGCCGGATCGCCCTCGATGCTGACCACCTTGCCCTCGCGATGAAACACCAGCTGTCCGCATCCCACCGCGCAGTACGGACAGACCGACCGCGCCACGCTTGTGCCCTCGTTCTTCGGCCGCAGCGTACGCGTCCGCTCGCTCATCGACTCCGCACCGGTGCCATCCACCCGGTCACGCAACTGGCGGATCAGCGGCCACTTCAACAGAAGCTCGGCAAGCATGAGGCGAGTGTACGCGAACGCCGCACCGACGACAGCTCGGTAGTTACTGCTCTCTCTCCGTCCCACTCTGTGCCTCTGTGTCTCTGTGGTGAGTCCCCCGGCGGGACGTGCACCGGGGGGACGACCGGGGGACTCACAGGGAGACACAGAGACACGGAGTGGGACGGAGGAAGACGAATGTTTTTAGAATGCGGCGTGCTCACGACTACCAGTGCGATTACGCGCGTCGGCGCTGAGGGGGCGAGTGAGGCGGAGGACGTGGTGGTTGTCGAGGAGCCGCTCGAGATCCGCGTCGGCGACAAACCCGTCTCCGTGACCATGCGCACCCCCGGCCACGACTTCGAGCTGGCGGCCGGGTTCCTCTTCACCGAGGGCATTATCCCGCGCGCCGAGGACATCGAACAGATCCGCCACTGGGGCTCGCCGAACGTGGTGCGCGTCGATCTGCGCGAAGGCGTGCGTGTCGACCTGCAGCGCCTCCAGCGGCACTTCTATTCAACCTCCTCCTGCGGCGTCTGCGGCAAGACCTCCATCGACGCCCTGCGCGTGAGCACGTCGCCCGTGCAGACGGCCAGCGTCGATCCCGCCGTCATCCATACCCTTCCCGTAACGCTGCGTGCCGCGCAGACCGCGTTCTCGGCCACCGGCGGCATCCACGGCGCCGGTCTGTTCGCACACGACGGCACCCTCCTCCGCGCCCGCGAAGACCTCGGCCGCCACAACGCCGTCGACAAAGTCATCGGCGCGTTCCTGCTCGAAAGCCTCCCCTTCGCCAATACCATCCTCTTCGTCAGCAGCCGCACCAGCTTCGAGCTGGTGCAGAAAGCCGCAGTGGCCGGCATTCCCGTACTCGCTGCCGTCGGCGCGCCATCCTCGCTGGCCATCGAGCTGGCCACGGAGATGCACATGACCCTCCTCGGCTTCGTCCGCGATGGCCGCTACAACGTCTACAGCAGCTAGGAGGACCTCATGGCACGTTTCAAGATGCGGCAGAAGCTGATCTCCCTCGGCGAGGACTTCACCATCGAGAATGAATCGGGCGCGAAGGCCTACGAGGTCGACGGCAAGGTGATGCGCATCCGCGAGACCTTCGAGCTCAAGGATCCGCGCGGCAACGTCGTGGCCACCATCCGCGGCAAGCTCGTCTCCATCCGCGCCAAGATGGATGTTCTCCGCAACGACGACGTCATCGCCACCGTCACCAAAGCCCTCTTCGCCCCCTTCCGCGACAAATTCAAGGTGGAAGTGGCCGGCGGCGACGACCTCCGCATCGACGGCAGCATCCTCGATCACGAATACACCATCCGCCGCGACGACGCCGTGGTCGGCCAGGTCTCCAAACGCTGGTTCACCTTCACCGACACGTACGGCATCGAGATCGCCCCCGGTGAAGACGAGCCGCTGATCCTCTCCATCGCCGTGGCCCTCGACGAGATGGCCCACGATCCCGACGAGGGACGCGGGTGAGGAGCTACGCCCGAAACTCCCGCGCCCGCTCCACCTTCGCCACGCGCGTGACGAACTCCTCGTACCACTGCTTCCGCCCCGTCTCCTGGGCGATGCGGTGCTCGGCATGGCGGCGCCAGTTGGCGATCGCTTCCTCGCTCTCCCAATACGAAACGGTGATGCCGAGGCCGTTCGCATCGCGGGCACTCTCCACGCCGAGGAAGCCGGGCTGGCCGGACGCCAGCTCCACCATCCGGTCCGACATCGCGCCGTAGCCGTCATCGACGGCGGTGCGGCGCGAGGTGAAGATCACGGCGTAGTACGGAGGCTCCGGCGTGCGGGCGAGCTGCGACATCAGAAGATCCGCGGGTACTTTTTCGGGTTGCCTTCGCGCACCAGCGCGTGCACCTCGGCGAAGATGGTCTCGCGGTTCGGCTTCGACCAGTAGTCGCCGTCCGAGCCGTACGCCGGGCGGTGCGGCTTGGCCGCGATCGTGCGCGGCTCCGCGTCCAGCCAGTCGTAGCCGCCGTCGCGCTCCAGTACGTTCTGCATCATGAACGCCGTCGCACCGCCCGGCACGTCTTCGTCGATGAAGGCGATGCGGTTGGTCTTCTTCAGCGACTCCACGATGATGCCCGGCCGGTCGAACGGCAGCAGCGTCTGGATGTCGATCACTTCCGCGTCGATGCCCACGCCCGCCAGCAGCTCTGCCGTTTCCTGCACGATGCGCAGCGTGGCGCCGTACGAGACCAGCGTGACGTCTTTCCCCTGCCGCAGCACCTCGGGCACACCGAGCGGCAGCGTCAGCTCCGAAATGTTCGACGGCAGCTTCTCTTTCGAGCGGTAGGCGTTGAGCACCTCGATGACGATGGCCGGGTCGTCGCCCTG
>JAXDJK010000242.1:0-3518 GCA_034665665.1 Acidobacteriota bacterium | reverse complement strand
CTCGGTGCGGATCGACTTGAAGAGGTGGTCCTTCTTGAACTGCTTGATGGTGAAGCCGGAGGCGCGGAAGTCGGCCAGCTCTTTGCGGCTGGGCGGCTCGACGTCGTCGTAGAAGCCTTTGATCTTCACCTTGCCGGTGCGCGCGTCGTACATCTCGGAGACGAGCTGCATCAACTCGCCGATCGGATTGCGGGCCGCGCCGCCGGTGACGCCGGAGTGCTGGTCGGTCGTGCCGGTCTGCAGGGAGAGCGTGAAGCCCTGGAGGCCACGGAGGCCGGCCGGGCAGGCGGGCTGCTGGCGGGAGACCCAGATCGTGTCGGAGACGAGCACGTGATCGGTGGCCAGGTCCTTCGCGTGCTGCTTGATTGCTGATTCGAAGTTCGGCGAGCCGATCTCCTCCTCGAGCTCCCAGAGGAAGTTGATGTTCAGCGGCACGCCGGCTTCACGCGCGGCGCGTACGCCCCACATGGCGCTGAGCGCTGGGCCTTTGTCGTCGGTGGTGCCGCGGCCGAAGTAGCGATCGCCTTTTTTGGTGAAGGTGAACGGCTCGCTATCCCAGGGCTCGGTCTCTTTCGAGGCCGGCTGCACGTCGAGGTGGTTGTAGACGGTGACGGTCGGCGCGTCCTTGCCGGCGATGAAGCGGCCGTGGACGAGCGGGTGCCCGGCCGTCTCGAGGATGCGCGCCTGTCCGCCGAAGTCGCGGATGATCTGCGCACCGGCTTCGGCGCAGCGGCGGACGTCCTCCTTGCGGTGCGGTTCCGAGGAGACGGAGGGGATCTCGACGAGCTTCTGGAGCGTGTCTTCGAAATGGGAGCGCTCGCTCGCGGCCCACGCGGCCAGCGCCTTCTTTTCAATGTTCATGGGGGTGAATCGTATAACGCATGTCATCCCGAGCGTAGCGAGGGACCTGTGCGGGTGGGGCGCGGTGCCTGTGGCGCGTGCATCGCGCCCCACCCGCACAGGTCCCTCGCTACGCTCGGGATGAACATCAAAAGCCCCCCGGTGCGCCGCCGCGCCGCGGGTCGGAGGCGCCCATGCGCCAGCCGGTCGTTGCGTCGATCATCACCCCGTTCGCGTCGCCGAGGGTGACGCTGTCGCTGAAGCCGGGCAGCTCGCGGAAGACGTGGCCGAGCTTTTCGATCGCGGTGCGGGTGTCGGCCTGGAAGTCGCGTTGCTCCCAGTAGATCGTGTCGGGCAGCCACTGGTGATGGAAGCGGGGAGCGTCCACGGCTTCCTGCATGGTCATGTCGAAGTCGACGATGTTCAGGATGATCTGCAGCACGGTATTGATGATGGTCGGGCCGCCGGGGGAGCCGGTGGCAAACCAGACTTTTCCGTCTTTGAGCACGATCGTCGGGGTCATCGAGGAGAGCGGGCGCTTCTTGGGCGCGATGGCATTCGCCTCGCCCTGAATCAGCTCGTAATCATTCGGCACGCCGGGGCGCGAGGTGAAGTCGTCCATCTCGTCGTTGAGGAGGATGCCGGTGCCTTTCGCGGTCGCGCCGGAGCCGTAGCTGTCGTTGAGGGTGTACGTGTTGCTCACGACGTTCCCCTCGGCATCGACGATGGTGAAGTGCGTGGTCTCGGTCGATTCGTACGGCGCGGGATCGCCGGCCGGCGTGGTGCGGCTCGGCGTGGCGTGCGCGGGATCGATGGTCTTGCGGCGCGTGTCGGCGAAGGCGCGGGAGACCAGGCCGGATACCGGGACCTTCACAAAGTCGGCATCGCCGAGGTGCTGGGCGCGGTCGGCGAAGGCCCGGCGCATGACCTCGACCAGCGTGTGCACGTACTGCGATGAATGCCACCCCATCGCTTTCAGGTCGTACGCCTCGAGCATGTTCAGCATCTCGATGAGAGCGATCCCGCCGGAGGACGGCGGCGGCATGGTCAGGATCTCGCAGCCGCGGTAGGTGCCGCGCAGAGGTTTGCGGATGGTCGGTTCGTACGTGCGCAGGTCTTCGGCGGTGATGATGCCGCCGTTGGCCTGGATGTCGGCCACGATCATCCGCGCGGTCTGGCCTTCGTAAAAGTCGCGCGGGTTCTGTTTGATGCGCGCCAGCACCACCGCCAGCTCCGGCTGCACGAATGTCTCGTTCATCTCGTAGAAGCGGCCGTCGCGGTGGTAGATGCGCCGGGCGTCGGAAAAGCGCTGCATCTTCTCGACGGTGCTCTTGCCCCGCAGGCTCTGCGACAGGGCGTAGTTGACGACGAAGCCCTCCGCCGCGAGCTTGCGCGCCGGCTCCACGAGCTCCGCCCATGGCAGTTTGCCGTGCCGTTTGTGGGCGAGCATGAGACCAGCCACGGTGCCGGGGACGCCGACGGCTTTGTATCCCTGCGTGGACAGCTTCGGGATGACCTTCCCCTCGGCATCGAGGTACATGGTGCGCGTGGCGGCCAGCGGGGCCCGCTCGCGATAGTCGATGGCCTCGGCGGTGCCGTCGGCGTTGCGGAGGAGCAGGAAGCCGCCGCCGCCGAGGTTGCCGGCGGAGGGCCAGGTCACCGCGAGGGCGAACGCGACCGCAACGGCGGCGTCGGCGGCGTTGCCGCCTTTGCGCATGACCTCTGCACCGACGCGCGAGGCGATGTCGCTCGAGGACGCCACCATCACATGCTGCGCCCGCAGCGGCTGCGGCGAGGCGGCCTGGAGCGGCAGGGCGGCGAGGAGGAGCAGGGCCAGAAGGTTCCGCATGCGGAAGAGTGTAATTCCGGTTGGGCGGAGCCAAGTCATTGCACGCGGTGCCCGGTCCGCGTAAAGTTCGATGGTCCGGGCGTTGCTCCAGTGCTCAGCAGGCGCCATCCAACATGAGTTTCCTCATCGAACGCCGTCGCGTGCAGCGCGTCACTTTGATCGAGCCGATCCGCGGCGTGCTCGACGGGAAGAAGATCTTCATCGTCGATGCGTCGCTCAAGGGCGTGCGCGTGGCGCATCAGGAGCACATCGGTGACGTGGGCGATCCCTGCGCGGTGAAAGCGGATTGGGACGGCCGGGCCCTCGACCTGCGCTGCCAGATCATCCGCACCCAGACGCATCGCTCGGATTCGAAGAGCGGGCGCACGTTGTTCCACTCCGGTCTTTCGATCGAGAAGGCAATGGGCGTTTCGCCGATCACGCTGCGCGAGCTGGTGGAGTGGCACGTGGCGCGCGCGCTGGACGAGCAGAAGGCGAACGCGAAGGGCATCCCCACCATCGCGCCGCAGTCGTTTCAGACGGGCAAAGGGACGCACTTCATCCGCCACGAGTATCTGCAAGGGCGCTGGCGCGAGACGGCCACGATGGACTCCGCCCAGCCGCACAACGGCTTCACCGTCTCCGCCGAGCACACACCGAGCGAGGTGCTGATGCTCCGTCAGTCGTTCGAGAAGGACAACTCGCCCGCGAACCGGGAGCTGATCCGCAAGCTCGCCGCGATGAGCATCAGCGCCGCCGAGGGCGTGCCCACGCGGCGGTACTTGCCGTAGGCTTCGTCCTGAAGCGCGCCGGACTACGCGAAGCGTTTGGAGTGCGGCGCTTTCCCGCC
>JAXDJK010000241.1:0-5073 GCA_034665665.1 Acidobacteriota bacterium | reverse complement strand
TCACCATCGACGTGGTCGCGCACTCCATGGGCTGTCGCCTGACACTCGAGCTGATCAAAATCCTGCAGAAGCACCCTCGCCGCATCAGGTTCGGACAGGTCATCTTCATGGCCGCGGCGGTGCCACTCCACCAACTGGAAAAGAAATCGCTCCGGAGCTCCTTCCAAGCAGCCGGTGCACGGGCGCTCAGTCTCTTCTCGCCGTTGGACGAAGCGCTCGGGATCGCATTTCGCGTCGGTCAGCAGATCGCCGACATTCGCGGCATCGACGATTCCGGTGATCCTCCAGTAGCACTCGGAGCCGACGAATGGCGCTCGGCGGCACGATGGCGACAACTCCAGCAGAGCGAGGCCGTTAATGCTCTTCATGGACACTATTGGCCGGATCACTGGGGCAACATTGCGGCACCCATCAATCAGCACCTGCGCCTCGGCAGGACCGGTCGACCGGTCGAGGTGCGGATCCCCCGCCAGCGGTGCGTACTCGTCCGATCTTTGGTCGGAGGCGCGCTGCGCCAGATTCGCGGCCGGATGCCTTGAGGCTAGAACGCGAGCGCGGCTACCACCGCGGGGTCGATCGAACGGCTCGACGTTTTCCTCAACCGCCTCGCCCCCGCCACCTGGCTCCCCCTCTACACGATGATCGCCCACACCACCATGCCCTACGGCGACGCCCTCGCCCGCGCCCGCCGCCAGGACCGTCTCCTCCTGTCCGCCGCCGCCGGCTGCGTCGCCGTCCTCACCGCGCTCGCGCTGTACGCGATGTGAATCGCACTCCGCGATCGTCTTCGGCTCGCTCTTCCGCCGCTCCGCGGCTGATCTTTTGGGGAATCCGCACGTTCCCCGGGCTCGCGCCCGAGGCTACACTCTCATGCCGCTCCGCGGCGAAGGCAGCGGGAGTTTGCTCGTCACGGTTGCCTGCGCACATGCATCTGCACAGGCCTTAGGCCCTGCGTTCGCCGCGGAGCGGCATAAGAATGTAGCCTCGGGCGTCAGCCCGTGGAACAGGGACGGCCCCCTGATCATCAGCCGCGGAGCGGCGGAAGAGTGCCTTACCGGCGCCGGATTTTGTGCACGAGCACGGAGCGGTTCGAACGCAGGCGGTTGATCGACGCGAGCAGAGCCGTGGCTGCCTCTGCCTGACTGGTCACCGCCTCCTGCATCTCGTTCTGTTCAGCGCTTCGCGTGCGACACGGATTTCATCACCGAACGGCATACCTTCCACCATCTAGCCTCTGATGCTTTCAAAGTACAGCTTCCTACCTGTCGCACCAGGCTCCGGCGGCGTAAGCGTCGTCATGCGAGCTGTCGGCCGAGCCTTCGGAGCTGTCGGCGGCGTCTCGGGACCTGTCGGCCGAGCCTTCGGAGCTGTCGGCCGGCAGGTCGGGAGCTGTCGTGGTAGGCAAAATCGCTGTCGCCCACAGAGAAAATGCTGTCGCTGACAGCAAAATTGCTGTCGGCCGATAGCAAAAATGCTGACGACGACAGCAAAAATGCTGTCGCTGACAGCAAAAATGACGACGCCTGACAGCAAAAATGCTGTCGGCGACAGCTCGAACTCCTCCTTCCACGGGGCGAAACCCTGTCTCCACAGGGCGAAACCCTGTCTCCACAGGGCGAAACCCTACCTCGTCGGCCCCAAACTCTCTGCACAGGCCTTAGGCCCTGCGTTCGCCGCGGAGCGGCATAAGAATGTAGCCTCGGGCGTCAGCCCGTGGAACAGGGACGGCCCCCCTGATCATCAGCCGCGGAGCGGCGGAAGAGTGCCTTACCGGCGCCGGATTTTGTGCACCAGCACGGCGATGGCGCCGGCGGCGGCCAGGATCAGGCCGATCCACAGGAAGAAGTGGAGGAAGGCGAAGGCCATCTTGAAGGCCAGGGAGAGGACCCAGAAGCCGAGGAAGAGCAGGCCGATCAGGAGGACGGCCAGGCGCAGGCCCATCCCGCGGGCGGTCCGGCCGGCCGTCATTTACCCGTTGCCCTTCGCCGGCTCCGGCACCGGCTCCTCGTCGGCGCGGCGATCGGCGCGGCACGCGGCGTCCATGCCCAGCCACTTCACGTTGTCCAGCGAGACTTCGGTGGCGTCCACCGGCCACTGGCCCACCGGAAGGTAGAAGTGCCCGTCGCCGAACAGCTTGTACTTGCGGATGAGGTCACGCATGCTCGTACAGGCACGGCGGCGGACCATGCCTCGCATCTCGACCACCACGCCGGTGCGCTCGGCCGTGCCGGCATAAACGTGAATCTCTTCGCAGTCATGCATCATGGTTCGTACCTCTTCGTTGACATCCCACCACTCTATTGCAACTCTACTGCCGGGTCCGTCGGTTTGTAGGCATTTTGGCCAACCTTTTGCTGTCAGCTCAACCGTGTCTGATCTAGACGGGATCGCCGAAGCTCTCCGCAGACAGCGTGAGGACCTCGAACGCCAGCACGACGACACCGACATGTCCAGCGTCGAGACCTCCCGTCTGCTCGAGAAGATCGAGCAGCTCCGGGAACGAATGGAACGCTCCCAGCCACCCGGCGACTCCCCTGAGCGGTCGAAACCTACATCCTGAAGTATTGCACCGGGTGCAACGCACGCGTATCATTTGATACAACGTCCGAGGGAACCCATGTCTACCGTTCTGATCGTCGATGAAGATCCGGCTATCCGCACCCTTCTGACCGCGATTCTCCGCCGCAGCGGCTACGACGCCGTGCAGGCCAGCGACGGCTACGAAGCGCTGGACCTCCTGGCCCGCCAGAGCTTCCACGCCATCATCCTGGATCTGCTCATGCCCGGCATCACCGGTCTGGAAGTGCTCGAGCGGATGCCCGCGAGCATGCAGCAGCGCACGATCCTGCTCACCGCCGCCAGCGAGAAGACACGCAAATCGGTCGACCTCCGGCGCGTGCACGCCATGCTCCGCAAGCCGTTCGATCTCGACCAGTTCCTCGACGCCATCTCCTCGGTCGGGCAGCCCCATGTCCTCATCGTGGAGGACGACCTCCCCAGCCAGTACCTGGTGGCACGAGCGATCAGTAGCAACGGCTTCCGCGTCACCACGGCCGCCGACGGCACCGAAGCGCTGCAGGCGCTGGCGCTCGGCCGTTACGACGCCCTGGTGGTCGACCTGAAGCTGCCCACCGTCAGCGGCTACGACGTCATCCAGCACGCCAACACCCGTCCCGACGCGCCCCCCATCGTGGTCCTGTCCGTGCTCGAACAGCCCGAGCGCCCGCTGGACGGCATCGCCGCCTACCTCCGCAAGCCCGAGGGCTTTGACGTGGTCACGGACATGGTGCGCTCGCTGACGCACGCCTAGCGAGTCTAGCGACCCTCGCGGTCACGAAACCGTAGCGTCTCCCCTCCCCCGGTTCCCCGCCGGGTGGAAGGCCGGTCCAATCTCTATCCGGCGCGACTGGCACTACTTCGGCAGAGTTCGTCGCCGGACCAGAGAGGGGAACGGCATGTTCGATGACGTCCTGATCGAGTCCGCGGCGCAGCACCGCCAGCAGGGCGGCCCGCTGACCGCAATGATCTCCATCACGATCCACCTGGGATTTATCGCCGCGATCGTCGCGGCGGGCTATCACGTGCACGACAGACCGACTGCCACCGAGACCCGCATCCGCGCGTTCGTCGTGACGCAGGCGGCACGTGCCGCTCCGCCTCCCCCTCCCCCGCCGCTCGCCGCGCCGCAATCCGGCACCATCGTGCCGCGGCGGCGTGTCGAGCCCGATCCGGCGCACGCGCCGGAGGTGTTCCGCCAGCCCACGGTGATCCCGGTGGATTTGCCGGCCGTGCCGGACCTGCCGGAGGTTGCGAGCGACGAAACGCCGCTGCCCGGGGCCATGCCCGGTGGGGTAGCGGGCGGAAAGCAGGGCGGCATCGTCGGTGGTCAGATCGGCGGTGAGCGGGGCGGGGATCTCGATGGCGTGATCGGCGGAGCCATCGGCGGAACCGGCACGCGAACCGGGCCGGACACCGGCGGCGGCGGGGATGCGCCGGTCCGCGTCGGCGGGAACGTCAAAGCACCTCAACTCGTCCTAAGGGTCGAACCGGTGTATACGGAGGCCGCGCGGATCGCGCACATCCGAGGAATCGTCATCATCGAAGCCGTCATCGACCGGAAGGGATACGTTCAGGACGCGCGGGTGCTCCGTGCCTTGCCGATGGGTCTCGACCAGTCAGCCCTGAACGCCGTCCGGCAGTGGCGGTTCCGGCCCGGGACGCTCAACGGTAACCCGGTGCCGGTGCTCTACAACCTCACCATCAACTTCGAACTGCACTGAAATCCGAGAGATCGGGAAGAGGAGAGTCTTCATGGACAACAACGTACAGGCTCAATTCAGCATCATCGGCATGTGGAACTCGATGACGCCGCTCGGCAAGAGCGTCGTGGTCGTGCTGCTGATCCTTTCGGCGTGGTCGCTGACCATCGCCATCGAGCGGCTCTGGCGTTTCCACCAGGCCAAGAAGCAGTCACTGCAAGTAGCCCTCGGGATCACGCCGCTGCTGAAGGCGCACAAACTCGACGAAGCGATCCGCTTCGCCAAGGACGCCCGCTACAAGCACAGCCACCTGGCCCGCGTCCTGGCCGCCGGCCTGACGGAGTTTCAGTACGAGACCTCGCAGGACCTGCCGCCCGACTTCGACATCGTCGACTCCGGCAAGCGGGCCATCGAGCGCGAGGCGCTGATGACGGCCGCGGAGATGAAGAAGGGCCTCGGCAATCTCGCCACCATCTCCACCACGGCCCCGTTCATCGGTCTGTTCGGCACGGTCATCGGCATCATCACCGCCTTCCAGGGGATGGCCACCACCGGCTCGGGCGGCCTGGGAGCGGTGTCGGCCGGCATCGCGGAGGCGCTCGGCGCGACGGCGCTCGGGCTCTTTGTCGCAGTGCCCGCGGTGTGGATGTACAACTACTTCATCAACAAGGTCGACCGCTTCAACGTGGAGATGTCGAACTCCTCGTCGCAGCTGATCGACTTCTTCATGAAGAACGAAGCGCGCGCCCGCGCGAAGGCGTAACGGAGGCTCGCATGGCATTCGGCGCCGGAGGCGGCAGTCCCGACGAGGTGA
>JAXDJK010000240.1:0-7741 GCA_034665665.1 Acidobacteriota bacterium | reverse complement strand
CACGATCGCCGCCACATACGGCAGCTCGAGCGCCATCATGCCCCACGTCGCCGCCAGCGGCAGCCAGAAGAGCACGATCCTCCGCACGGGGGCGTAGAATACCTCGACCCAACCCGTGTCTATCCTTCTCATCTGACCGTGACTTCTCCCAAGGTGCCGCTGGCGCGACGTCTTCTCCTGCGCAACCGCGGCGGCTTTCTCGTTACCGTGGCCGGAGTCGCCGCGACGGTCTCGCTGCTCCTCTTCCTCTTCGCCGTACATGCCGGGGTGAAGGACGGCTCCACGCGGTACGTGCGGACCGCGGCCGTCGACATCTGGGTGGCGCGGAAGGGCTCCGACAACATCATCAAGAGCTCCTCGTTTCTGGCCGCGTCGCTGGCCGAGCGCGTGGCGAAGATCGACGGCGTGGTGGCCGCCTCGCCGCTGCTGCGGGTCATCAGTAAGGGCGAGGTGCGCGGACGGCCTACCTCCACGCTCTTTCTGTTCGGGTTCGATCCGGCCACGCGCCTCGGCGCGCCGAACGAGGTCGTGCTCCAGCCGGGCGAGATCGTGCTCGACGAGTCGTTCGCGCGCAAGTACCACCTGGCCGTGGGCGATGCGCTCACCATCCAGGGCCATCGCTTCCGCATCGCCGGCCTGTCGCAGGGCACGAACGCGCTCCTGTCGCAATTCGGCTTCGTGCGTTTCGACGACGGCGGCGCGATTCTCGGCTTCCCCGGCGTCACCAGCTTCATCCTCGTGCGCACGCGCGGCGATCGCGCGGCGGTGGCCCGGCGCATCCGCGAAGCACTGCCGGACGTGGCCGTGCACGAGGCTGACGATTTCGTCCGCTATCACGACGAAGAGCTGGACAGCGGTGTGCTGCCGGTCTTCTTCGGCCTGGCCGCCTTCGGCGCCGCGGTGGGCGGGCTGATCATCGCCCTGATGCTCTACAGCTCGGCCCTGGAGCGCCGCGACGATTACGCCACACTCAAGGCCCTCGGCGCGGGACAAGGCTACCTGCTGCGGCTCGTGGTCGGGCAGTCGCTGCTCGTGACGGCGGCCGGCTGTATCGCCGGCGCGCTGTTCATGTGCGCCATCACGCCGCTGCTCCTGCGCGCCATTCCGACGCTGGTGCTGCTCTATCTCCCGCGGCACGCCGCGATCTTTCCTGCCGCACTCGTGATCGGTGCGTTGGCCGCCATCGCGCCGCTGCGCGTGCTGCAGCGCATCTATCCCGGCGAGGTCTTCCGCGCATGACCGAGGTGCTGATCCGCGCGGAGGGCCTGGTGAAGGAGTACGACGCCGGTGGCGTCTTCCGCGCGGTCGACGGCGTGTCGCTCGACGTCCACCGCGGCGAGGTGGTGCTGATCATCGGCCCGAACGGCAGCGGCAAGACCACGCTGCTCTCGATGCTGGGCGGGCTCGTGCGCCCCACGCGCGGTACCGTCAGCGTCGATGGCCGCGCGCTGCACGAGCTGTCCGATCGCGAGCTGGCGCTGTTCCGGTTGAAGCGGGTCGGCTTCGTCTTCCAGACCTTCCGCCTGCTCGATGCCCTCAGCGTTCGCGAGAACGTGCAACTCGTGCGCGAGCTGGCCGGCGACACCGAGAGCGCCGACGCGGTCCTCGATCGCGTGAACGCGTTGCATCTCGCGAAGCGGAGCACGCGCGCCCTCAGCGGCGGCGAGAAGCAGCGCGTGGCCATTGCCCGAGCGCTGGCGAACGATCCGGCCATCCTCCTGGCCGACGAGCCGACCGGCAGCCTCGATTCCGCGGCAGGGGAGGCCGCCATCGCCCTGCTGCACGACGCCGCGCGGCACGACCACCGGGCCGTGGTCATCGTCAGCCACGACACGCGCATCGCCCATCACGCCGACCGGATCGTGCGGATGCTGGACGGTCGCGTACAATAACTGCACCGAACCCATGCGCATCCTCCTGATCTCCCCGCGCGGTCCTCTCTATCGCCACAAGACCGGCATCTGGAAGAAGTCGCTGCGCTATCAGCCGCTCACGCTGACGACGCTCGCGTCGCTCGTGCCGCCGGAGCTGAACGCCGAGATCGTGCTGATGGACGAAGGGATCGACGACATCGATCCCGACGCCGAGGCCGATCTGGTCGGCATCAGCGCCATCACCGGAACCGCACCGCGTACGTACGAACTGGCCGCACACTTTCGCAAGCGCGGCATCAAAGTGGTCATCGGCGGTGTGCACGCCACCCTTCTGCCGGAGGAGGCCATGCAGCACGCCGACGCCACCGTGGTCGGGTATGCGGAGGAAACGTGGCCGCAACTGCTGCGCGACTTTGCACGCGGCGAGCTGAAAGCGCGCTACGACCAGAGCCCGCACCTGAAGCTCGAGAACCTCCCGCTGCCGCGCCGCGACCTGCTGCCGGCCAAGTACTACATCACGCCGCACACCATCGAGGCGACGCGCGGCTGCATCCATAAATGCGAGTTCTGCGTGGTCCCCTCGGCATGGGGACGGCCGCTGCAGAAGCCGATCGGCGAAGTGGTCGCCGACATCCGGCAGATGACTCCCCGCAAGCTGATCGTCCTCGACCTGAACCTGATCTCCGATACCGACTACGCCAAGGAGCTCTTCCGCGCGCTGATCCCGCTGCGCATCCGCTGGGGTGGCCTGGCCACCACCATGATCGCCTGGGACGACGAGCTGCTCGATCTGGCCGCGGACAGCGGTTGCGGCGGCCTGCTGCTCGGCTTCGAGTCGCTCTCCGACGGCGCGCTGGCGGAGTCGCGCAAGAGCTTCAACGCACGCGTCGAGTACCGCACCGTCATCGAGAAGCTGCACGTGCGCAAGATCGCCATCCAGGGCTGCTTCGTGTTCGGCTTCGATGACGACGACACCGCTGTCTTCGAGCGCACCGCGCAGTTCGCGATCGAGACGCACATCGACCTGCCCCGCTACGCCATCCTCACCCCGTTCCCCGGTACGCCGCTCTACACGCGCCTTGCGAACGAAGGGCGCATCCTGACCTCCGACTGGAGCTACTACGACGGGCAGCACGTCGTCTACCGCCCCGCGCGCATGACCGCCGACGAACTGCTCCGAGGAACCGAGCGGGCCTGGAAGCAGACCTACAGCTATCGCGGGATGTTCCGCCGCCTGGCCGGCTCGCGCGTGCAGTTGCCGATCGCCATCCCGGCCAACCTCGGCTACCGCTTCTACGCCCATCACCTCAACAAGTACTACACCTGTGACTGGGCGCTGCCGTCGGCGAAAGCGGCGTAACCCATGCGATTGACCCTCATCCATCCCTGCATCGGCAGGCGGATCGGCGAGAACTACATCCGCACGTGGCAGATGGAGCCGCTCGCCCCGGCCGTGCTGGCCGGCCTCACGCCGCGCGACGTGGAGGTGAAGTTCTACGACGATCGCATGGAAGTGATCCCGTACGACGAGCGCACCGACCTCGTGGCCATCAGCATCGAGACGTACACCGCCCGCCGCGCGTACGAGATCGCCACGGAGTACCGCAAGCGCGGCGTGCCCGTGGTCATGGGCGGCTTCCACGCCACGCTCGTGCCGGACGAGGTGGCGGAGTATGCCGATGCCGTGGTGATCGGGGAGGCCGAAGGCTTGTGGGCGCAGGTGATCGAAGACGCGCGCCGCGGTGCGCTGCAGCCGCTCTACCGCGCGCCGAAGCGTCCCTCGCTGGCCGGTGCCATCGCCGACCGCAGCATCTTCATCGGCAAGCGCTATCTCCCGCTCGGCCTGGTCGAAGCGGGCCGCGGCTGCCACTTCGCGTGTGAGTTCTGCGCCATCCAGTCGTACTTTGCGAGCACGCAGACGCGCCGGCCCGCCGAAGAGGTGGTGGACGAGGTCAAGCGGATGAAGAAGCCGCTCTACTTCTTCGTCGACGACAACATCACCTCCAATCTCGATCAGGCCAAGGAGCTGTATCGCCAGCTCATCCCGCTGAAGATCCGCTGGGTCAGCCAGGCTTCCATCAACGTGGCCCACGACGAGGAGCTGCTCAAGCTGCTGAAGGCGTCGGGCTGCCAGGGTCTGCTGATCGGTTTCGAGTCGCTCAATCCCGCCAACCTGAAGAAGATGCACAAGTCCTTCAACACGATGAAGGGCGGCTACGAGGTGGCGCTGGAGAACCTGCGCCGCCACGGGATGCGTCTCTACGTGACGTTCATCCTCGGCTACGACGGCGATTCCTACGAATCTCTGCACGAGGTGGTGCAGTTCGCCGAGCGTCACAAGTTCTACATCGTGGCCTTCAATCACCTCACGCCCTTCCCCGGCACGCCGCTGTACGACCGGCTGAAGGATGAAGGGCGCCTGCTGTTCGACAAGTGGTGGCTCGATCCCGCCTATCGCTACGGCATGGTCCCGTATACGCCCGCCGGCATGACCGCGGACGAGGTCAAGGAAGGCTGCATCTCGGCCCGCAAGGACTTCTATCGCTGGAGCTCGATCGCGCGACGAAGCATGGACCGCGTGAACGCCGGCTCGCTGTACATGGGCGCGAAGTTCTTCATGATCAATTACCTGATCCGCCGCGAAGTCACCGAGCGCCGAGATTACCCGCTCGGCGATCAGGCCTTCCGCGGCGAGCTGCTCAAGGTGCGGGCTTGATCGCGTTTTCGTTGGCCACCCGCGATGACGATGCGGCCATCCGCCGGCTGCTGGCCACCAATGCCATGCCCGGACGAATCCGGGTGCGCTTCGAGCGCGAGCCCGATTACTTCGCCGGCTGCGATGCGGAGACGCAGGTGCTGGTGGCCCGCGATGATGCACGCGTGGTCGGTGTGGCCTGCCGCGCCATCCAGAAGCTCTACATCGATGGTGCAGCTCAGGAGGTTGCGTACCTCGGGCAGTTGCGCGTCGATGCCGCGTACCGCGGGCAGTTGCTGACCGCGCGCGGCTATCGGGTCATGCGCGAACTCGATCGCGAGCGGCCGGTGCGCGGCTCCTACACCACCATCGTCGATGGGAATCCGCAGGCAGAGGGCGTGCTGGTGCGGCGTACGCGCGGCGCCATGCCGCGGTACCGGTTTGTCGAACGGCTCTACACGCTGGCCATCCCGGCCGGCGGGACGTTTCGCGCGCGTGGCGGCAGCGAGCGTGATGCACCGGGCGACCTGCCCAACCTCTATCCCGCGTACGAGCCGGCGGGCGAGCGCGTGACCGTGCCCGGCGGTTCTGCCGCGTTGTGCGACCAGCGCGCGTGGAAGCAGACCGTCATCGACGGCTACGACCGCCCGCTCTCACTCGTGCGCCCGCTGTACAACCTGGTCGGACGGATCAAGCTCCCGCGGCCGAATACGCCGCTCGACCACGCCTACGTCACCCACTTCCGCGCGGAGGGTGCCGAAGCCGCGCACGCGCTCATTCGCGCGCTCCGTGCCACCGCGGCGGCGCGTGGCCTCGACCACCTCCTCCTCGGCTTCACCGAGACCGATCCGTTCCTCCGCGTGGCCCGCCGTTTCCGGCCCGTCCAGTACAGCAGCAGCATCTACACCGTTGCCTTTCGCGACGGCGACGACTTCCATGACCGACTCCTTGCACGACCTCGCGCCCTCGACCTCTCCGCCCTCTGACGGCTCCGAGGTCGTGCTTCGCGCTGCCCTCACGCATCGCGACCGCGACGCCATGTTCGCGCTCTACACCACCTACTTCGCCACCAGCGACCGCGTCACCTTCGAGCGCGACCTGGCCGAAAAAGACTGGGTGGTCCTGCTGCGCGACGACGGCGGCAATGTCGACGGGTTCTCTACGCTCATGCGCCTGCGCGTCGGCGGCGCGACGGTCTTCTACTCCGGCGACACCATCGTGGCCCGCCACCGCTGGGGCACCTTCGACCTGCCCCGCATGTGGTCCCGCCACGTCTTCGCCGAAGCGGACGCGAACACCTACTGGTTCCTGATCAGCAGTGGGTACCGCACCTACCGCTACCTGCCGCTCTTCTTCCGCGACTTCTACCCGCGGCCCGGCCAAGACGCTGCGCTCAAGCCGCTGCTCGACGAAATCGCCATCGCCAAATTTGGCGACGCCTACGATCCGCGCACCGGCGTGGTGCGCCTGGCCACGCCCGCGCCATTGCGCGACGGCATCTCCGATCCCGAGCTGCGCATGCACAATCCGCACGTGCGCTTCTTCGTCGGCGCGAATCCCGGCCACGCCGATGGCGACGAGTTGGCCTGCCTCGTGCCCATCGACGTGGCCAACCTCACGCCCGCCGGCCTGCGGATGATCGGCAGGCGCTGACGTGCGGTTGCGTTGCGTCGTCGCGAACGGCCTCTGGCTGGCCTCGGCGGCACGCGACGCAATGGCCTTCCGTTCCAGCCTCGATCGCGTGGCCGACGTGCAGCGTGCCATGGTCGGCGACGTGTCCGCCTTACGCGCGCGTTATCCCATTCGCAAGTGGGAGGAGCAGGCCCTCGAAATCAACGAGCCCGTGGAACGGTGGGAGACGACCAGCGGCTCGTCCGGCGCGGAAAAGCGCATTCCGTACACGCGCTCGTTGCGCCGCGAGCTCAACCGCGCCATCGCGCCATGGATCGTCAACCTCTTCGTCCGCGAGCCGCGCGCCTTCGCGGGCGAAGCCTACTGGTCGATCTCGCCCGGCGCCGAGTCGGACGAAGAAGTACTCGGTCCGATCCAGCGCCAGCTCGTGCGGGCCGTGCAGGCCGTGCCCTCGTCCGTCCGGCTGACCAGCGAGAACTTCCGCGCCGAGACGCTGCGTTACCTCACGCGCTGCCGCACCCTCTCGCTCATGTCCGTCTGGCACCCGAGCTTCCTCGACCTCCTCGTCGGCGAGCTCGATACCGTGAAGACGTGGCCGCAGTTGCGCGTGATCAGTTGCTGGGCCGACGCCAACGCCGCCGGTCCCGCCGCCGCCCTGGCGAAGAAGTTCCCGCACGCCACGATCCAGCCCAAAGGCCTGCTGTCGACGGAGGGCTTCGTGACCATCCCCTTCGACGGCGAGCACGTGCTCGCGTACCGCTCGCACTTTTACGAGTTCCGCGACGGCGACGACGTCCGGCTGGCGCACGAGCTCACCGTCGGCAAACGCTACGACGTGATCCTCACCACCGGCGGCGGCCTTCGCCGCTACGACACCGAGGACATCGTCGAAGTAACCGGCTACCGCGAACAGGCCCCCATCCTGAAGTTCATCGGCCGCGCCAACCACATCTCCGATCACTTCGGCGAGAAGCTCCACGAGGTGTTCGTGCGCGAGCGCCTGGAGCGCGTCCTCCGCGACGTGCCATATGCGTTCGCCATGCTCGCCTGCGACGGCAACGCCTACGTCCTCTACATCGAGACCGACACCCCCGTCCCCGCCGACCCCCTCGAGCGCCTCCTCCGCGAGAGCTACCACTACGACCAAGCCCGCCGCCTCGGGCAACTCGGTCCGCTGCGCGTCATGCACGTCCGCGACGCCGCCGCCACCTACCTCCGCGCCAAAAGCGCCACGCAGCGCCTCGGCGACATCAAAATCCCCGCCCTAGACCGCGACCAGGGCTGGACCGAACGCTTTGCATCTCATAGCCGCCGTCCCCCGGAGCGCTGGCGTCCTCGCCGGCAGGGCCCATAGGCGTCCCGCCTATGCGTGTACCCGTGCCGTCCGAATCCGCGCACGGATAGGCGGGACGCCTAGGTATGACCGGGGACATTCCTGACAGTCGTGTCCGGGGACATATTGGACAGTCGGCGGCTGGTGTGGGTTGACGTAAGAGCGAGGTGAACGCGTGAGCGTCAGCCCATTCCGCCAGCCTGGAGC
>JAXDJK010000239.1:0-4191 GCA_034665665.1 Acidobacteriota bacterium | reverse complement strand
CCCCCGCGGCTCAAGGCACGGGGCAGATGCCGTGTAACATCTGCCAGCCGAACGAGGCGACGATCAGTGCAATCACCGAGGCGTAAAAGACGAGCATCTGGACGGGGCGTTGGCGCATAACGAGATCAACGCACACGTGACGTGGGTTCATCCCTGCCTCGCGGCAGCATTCGTGGCGACGGTGCTGCTCATCGATCGGACCGGCCTGGTGCCGCAGCTGCTCCTCGGAGTGGCGACGGCATCCTTCGTTTGGCTGTTCTGCCGGCGCCTCGATATTCCTGCCGTACAGGTGGTCTGCTGCGTGGCGGTGGCCACGCTCGGCGAGGTGCTGCTGTCGGTGGTCTGGGGGCTCTACTCATACCGGCACGCGCTGATCCCGCTGTACGTCCCACCGGGCCACGGGCTGCTGTACGCGCTGGCCGTGGCGACCGCGCGTCATCCGCGGCTCCGCGAGCACCAGCGGGCCATTACGCGTGTGGTGCTGATCGCCGGCAGCGCCATCGCGCTGGTGAGCCTGGGCAGGTTCGGCGATACATGGGGCCTGCTGTGGTGGGCCGGCGCGGTGGCGCTGATCGCTTTCTCGTACAATCGCTTGATGCTCTCCGCCTGCATGACCTACACGGTGCTGCTGGAGTGGGCCGGCACGGCCAATGGCAACTGGCACTGGACAGCCGCGGTGCCGTATCTGGGGCTCCGCTCCGCAAATCCGCCTTCGGGCGTGGGCATCCTCTATCTGCTGCTCGACCTGATCGTGGTGGCCCTCGCGGCGCGCATACCGCGGCCTCAGCGGACCGCGCTGGCCAGCGCCTGATTGAGCGGCGGCAGCCACGTCGCGTAGCCGCGGTCGTTCGGATGAAACCGATCGCCGGCAAACAGTGACGGATCGGCGCGGAAGAGCGGACCGGTGACGGCGGCAATAGGGGCGAAGCCGAGTCCCAGCCGTGCCGCTTCGTCCTCGAACATCCGGTTCACCTGCTTCGTGCGGCAGGAGGCGATGCCACGCAGCAGGCGCGGGATGCGCGGCGGCGCACCCATGTCGGGCGAGCCGGTAATGACGATCTTCACGTCCGGATTCGCGGCCCTGAGCCGCTGCACGACTTCCCGCAGGTCCTTGCGCATTGAACGGATGAAGGTCAGGTGCGTGACGTCGTTCGCGCCGGCGGAGAGCAGCACCAGATCGGGGCGGAGCTGCTCGGCCGCGCCCAGCTGCAGCCGGCGCACGTCGCGCATACGGGCGCCGGACACGGAGAGGTTGGTCATCGTGACCTCACGCTCGCGGCCGAGCTCGCGCGCGGTCGAAGCGGCGATTCCGGATTCGTAGTTCCCGCCGACGCCGGCGGCCGTGCTGTCGCCGAGAACCACATAACGAAGCTGCGGCAGGAGAGCAGCGGAGAAGACGATCGCCAGCAAGGGGATGCGCATGGAGGCCACGGCTGCAGGAAGAACGCCAGAAAAAAACAACATGACGCCCATAAATGCGAATCCGGCGGGACGTAGACTGTTGCTCACAGCGAGGTGACTGCGTGCGACTTCGATTGATTGCTCCCGGCTTGCTACTCCTCTTTTGCCTTCCACTCGTGGCCCAGACTACGCGCGAGGCCGTGACGATCGAAGTGGTCGACGTACCGGTCTTCGTCAGCCGCGGCACGCAGCCGGTGGCAGGACTGACCCGCGACGATTTCGAGCTTTCAGTGAACGGGAAGCCGCAGGCCATCGAGTACTTCGACGTGGTGCGCACAGGCAGCACGCGCACGGCGGCGGATGCCGCGGGGCCGCAGTCGCTCCGCGAGCGCCGCCTGTTCCTGATCCTGTTCGACATCGCCTTCACGCCGCTCCATGGGCTGGCGCGGGCGCAGCGCGCCGCGGGGGATCTGATCGCCCGGTCGCCGGAGAACGACTACTTCGCGGTGGCGATGTATTCGTCACGGCGAGGGTTGTGGTTCGCCTCCCCCTTCACGCGAGACCGTGTGGCGCTGGCGCGCGCCGTCGGCAGCCTCACGAAACCGGAATCAGGCGATCCGCTCTCGATCGTGATGACCATGCGCGAGCGGCAGACGCTGTACCGCTGGGCGGCTACGTTGCGGGAGCGTAGCGATCCGTTCTTTCAGCCGGCTCTTTTCGACAACGCGTTGGAGAACGTCAGCGCCGATATCATGCAGGAGCAGTGGCTGAACAAGGTCCGCCGGGCGGCGGAGAACCAAGTCCTCGATTTCAACGATCTCTCGCGGCGCCTCACGGCACTGCAGGGACAGAAGCACGTGGTGCTGCTCTCCGAAGGGTTCGACGCCGGCGGCGCGTACGATCCGGCCAAGTCCGCGGCCGCGGTGCGCAATGCCTCGTTCGACCTCGGCCCGAACGGCCTGCCCGAGGTGGGTAGTACCTTCGCGGAGGGCGGCGCCGTCGGCGGCATCATGGGCCGGCGCATCATGGAGATGCATCGGGCGTTTCAAGCCAGCGACATCGTGCTGCACACGGTCGATCTCAAAGGCGTGTCGACGCTGATGGGCAACGATGCCCTCTCCGCCCTCGCGGGCGGCACGGGCGGGAAGTTCGTGCACAACCGCAACGATCTGAGCAACGCGCTGGTCGAGCTCTCCTCCACGTACAGTCAGAGCTATGTCCTCGGCTTCCGGCCGGTGGGCGCGCGGCGCAATCACAACAGCATCAGCGTGAAGCTGCGCAATGCCTCGCGCGGGACGACCGTCAGTTATCGCAAGGGCTTCGACGCCACACCCGATCCGATCGATGTCAACGAAGGGCTGTACCGCGCCGACGTCGTGCTCAACGACGTCCCGCAAAGCGGCACGGCGGCCGCGCTGACGATGCGCTCCGGCGCGGTGGAGGTCCGCCTGCCGATGGCGCAACTGGCCGCACAGGCGGGCAAGGATGGCAAGGCGGAGCTGCTGGTCTACTCGTTCGCCGCAAACGGCACGGCCCTCGGCTTTCACCGGCAGGTCATCGACGTCGCCTCCAATGCGTCGGGCGAGAAGACGATCGAAGTGGCGCTCCCCGCCGGGACCACGGTGGCAAAGGCGCTGCTGGCGATCAATGGATCGCTTGGATTCAGCAAGATTTCACTGTGACCACTTCTGCCGGTCAAAAACGGCAATAGGTAGGGAACTGCGTCATCGCGGGCACTCCTCTCATGAAAGGAGAATGCGATGAGCAGCAATTACGGTGGCAAGAGCGGCAGCAGCACAGGCGGTGGCGGCAAGGTCGGAGGCGGCGGCAGCACGGGGGGCGGCGGTAAGGTCGGCGGCGGCACTGGTGGAGGCGGCAAGGTCGGCAAGGTCGGAAAAGGCGGACCGATTCGTCCCCTGTACGGCGTGGTGATCCAGCAGTGCATCCAGCGCGGCGACAAGGCGGAGATGAGCGCCCTCCTGGTCGAAGCGCGGCGTCAGCACGACGAGCTCGGGAGCGCGATCAGTGATCTCGAGCAAGCCTCCTCCGGCTCCGGCAAGGGTAAGTACTGACCGGCGACGCATCGAAAGCCGACTCCATGGAAACCCGGAAGCTGCCGCGCTACCCGACCGAAGAGGACTTCGCCCACAGCCACCCGATCCACGTCGTGTGGGAGATCACGCTGGCGTGCAACCTCAAATGCATGCACTGCGGATCGCGCGCCGGCAAGGCCCGGCCGTCGGAGCTGTCGCCCGAAGAATGCCTCGAGGTAGTGCGGCAGCTCGCCCGCCTGGGCACGAAGGAGGTCTCGATCATCGGCGGCGAGGCCTTCCTCCGCCGCGATTGGCTGGACATCATCCGCGCCATCGCCTCGTACGACATGCACCCGAGCATGCAGAGCGGCGGACTGGCGCTGAACGAAGAGCGCATCCGCGGCGCGAAGGAGGCGGGGCTCCGGTCGTGCGGCCTGTCGCTGGACGGTTCGCCCGAGTTGCACGACAGGCTGCGCGGCGTAAAGGGCTCGTTCGAGCACGCGGTGCGCGCGCTGCGGCTGCTGAAAAAGTACGAGATCCCCAGCAGCGTGAATACGCAGATCGGCGCGAACACGCTGCCGCATCTGCGCGAGCTGCTGCACACGATCGCCGACGCCGGCGCGCGGAACTGGCAGATCCAGCTGACGGTGGCGATGGGCAATGCCGTCGATCATCCGGAGGTGTTGATGCAGCCGTATCAGCTGCTGGAGCTGATGCCGCACCTGGCGGAGCTGCACGCGGAGGCGCAGGAGCTCGG
>JAXDJK010000238.1:0-3256 GCA_034665665.1 Acidobacteriota bacterium | reverse complement strand
CTTTCATGCGCCACGCGCGGCGTACAAAGCGCGCGCCGGAGGCGCGCACTACATCGTCGTACACCGCGAGGGTGAGCAGACCGCGAGCGCGTAGTCCGGCGCGTTTTTGAAGGCACGGCCACACTTTGTGGCGCACCGTGTCTACATGGATACCGTGAGCTCACCCGTTGCGCCGGAGCCGGCATTTTCGCCGGCGTATCAGATTTTCATGCTGATCCTGTGCGTCTTCGCGTTGGCGATGACGGTGCTGGAGACGGCGTTTGCGCTGGATCCGGAAGTGGGGCGGATTCTCGAATACGCGGATACGTTCGTCTGCGTCGTCTTTCTGTTCGACTTCGTGCTGTCGTTTGCGCGGGTGCCTCGGAAGGGGCGGTATCTCATGACGTGGGGGTGGCTGGACCTGCTGTCGTCCGTGCCGCAGCTCGATTTTGCGCGGTGGGGACGAATTGCGCGGGTGGCGCGGCTCTTTCGAGTGCTGCGGGCGCTGCGGGCCAGCCGGCTGCTGACGAAGATGCTGATGCGCAAGCGACGGCAGTCGGTGGCGCTGGCGGCGGCGATCCTGGCGCTGTTTCTGGTCGTTGGGAGCAGCGCGGCCATTCTGCGGTTCGAGGACCTGCCGCAATCGAACATCAAGACGGCCGACGATGCCATCTGGTGGGCGTTCGCTACGATCACGACCATCGGTTACGGCGATCGGTTTCCGGCGAGTACCGAAGGGCGATTCATCGCGGCGTTGCTCATGACCGCGGGCGTGGGACTCTTCGGCGCGTTCTCGGCGGCCTTGGCGGCGTGGTTTCTGGCGCCGGAGGATGAAGCGACCGATGCGGAGATCGCCGAGCTGCGGGCCGAGATCGTCGCGCTGCGGAACGCGATCGAAGAGCGCCTGCCGCGGCAGACGTAAGTCTGCTTTCTGGTATCTTCCGCGGCGATGATCAACAAAGTCGTCGGAAGTGCGGCGGAGGCGGTCGGGGACGTGGCGGAGGGGGCGACGCTCGTCGTCGGCGGGTTCGGGCTGTGCGGGATTCCGGAGAACCTGATCCATGCGCTGGTGGAGAAGAAGGTCGGGAAGCTGACCTGCGTCTCGAACAATGCCGGCGTGGATGATTGGGGCCTCGGGCTGCTGCTGCAGACGAAGCAGATCCGCAAGATGGTGTCGTCGTATGTCGGCGAGAACGCGGAGTTCGAGCGGCAGTTCCTGGCGGGGGAGCTCGAAGTCGAGTTCGTGCCGCAGGGGACGCTGGCGGAGCGGATGCGCGCGGGCGGGGCCGGGATCCCGGCGTTCTTTACCCCGGCGGGCTACGGGACCATCGTGGCCGAGGGGAAGGAAACGCGGGAGTTCGACGGCAGGCAGTACGTGATGGAGCGCGGGATCGTCGGCGACTTCTCGCTGGTGGCGGCGTGGAAGGGCGACCGGCTCGGCAACCTCGTGTACCGCAAGAGCGCGCGCAACTTCAATCCGATGGCCGCGACGGCGGGAAAAGTCTGCATCGCCGAGGTGGAAGAGCTCGTGGAACCGGGTGAGCTCGATCCCGACAACGTGCACACACCGGGCATCTTCGTCCACCGGATGATCGTCGCTCCGCGCGTGAAGCGCATCGAGCAGCGCACCGTGAGGAAGGGATAAGCGATGCCACTGAACCGCGAACAGATCGTCCGCCGCGCCGCGCAGGAGTTGCGCGACGGCTTTTACGTGAACCTCGGCATCGGCATGCCGACGCTGGTCGCCAACAACATCCCGCCGGGCATGGAAGTGATCCTCCAGTCGGAGAACGGAATCCTCGGCCTGGGGCCGTTTCCCGCGGACGCGGACGTCGACGCGGACCTGATCAACGCCGGCAAGCAGACCGTGACCACGCTGCCGGGCGCGGCGTTTTTCTCCAGCGCGGATTCGTTCGCCATGATCCGCGGCGGGAAGGTCGATCTGTCGATCCTCGGCGCGATGCAGGTCTCGGCCACGGGCGACATCGCCAACTGGATGGTGCCGGGGGCGATGGTCAAGGGCATGGGCGGGGCGATGGATCTGGTGGCCGGCGCGAAGCGGCTGATCGTGACGATGGAGCACGTCACGAAGAAGGGCGAGAAGAAGATCCTGAACCGCTGCAACCTGCCGCTGACGGGCGTCGGCTGCGTGAACCGCATCATCACGGATTACTGCGTGCTGGACGTGACGCCGGAAGGGCTGCGCCTCATCGAGGTCGCGCCGGGTGTGACGGCGGACGAGGTGCAGGCCATGACGGAGCCGAAGCTGCTCGTGGACGACGTGAAGGAGATGGCGGTGTGACGCCGGCCGACCGCCGCATCGCGGTCGGACTCTTCTTCGTCGTCTTCGTCGCCTACGCCTGGTTTTTCGGCGGGGGCGGCTGGAACCAGAACGCCAACTTCGATCTCACCCGCGCCATCGTGGAGCGCGGAACGATCTCGATCGATGCGTACGCCGGAAACACGGGTGACGTGTCGCGGTACGGCGGTCACGTCTACTCGAACAAGCCACCCGGCCTGTCTCTCCTCGGGGTGATTCCGTACGCGCTGGTGTACGGCATCGAGCGGATGTGCGGGGTGAACGTTGACGATCCGCTGGTGCTGATCGTCAACCAATGGCTGCTGACGGTGGCGATCTGCGCGACGTCCGGCGCAGGCATCACGGTGGCGATCTTCGCGTACGGACGGCGGCGCGTTGGCGCCTCGGCGCTCGCGGCTGTATGTGTGGCGTTGCTGGTGGCGTTCGGGACGTACCTGTTCTCGTGGTCGACGCTCTTCTTCATGCACGTGCCGAATGCGCTGCTGCTGTTCCTCGCATTCGTGCTGGCGCGGGAGAAGCCGATGACGGCGGGCGTTTGTGCGGGCGCGGCCACGGTGTGCAATTACGTCTCGGCTCCCGCGGCGCTGGTGCTGCTGCTGTTCGCGGCGTTCGGCGGCGGGAGCGCAGGAGGTGCGCGGCGGGCGATGCGCTTCGTGCTCGGCAGCGCGCCGTTCGCGGTGGTGCTGATGGCGTATCAGGCCGTGGCCTTCGGCTCGCCCTTTCGCACGTCGGTGGAGAACACCGATCCGGCGTTCCTGGAGCAGGGCGCGCTGTTCGGGGTGCTGCACCTGCCGCGCGCGGATGTCGTCGCGGAGATTCTCTTCGGCCGGTACCGCGGGCTGTTCTATCTCTCCCCAGTGTTGCTGGTGGCCATTGCCGGCGTGGTGGTGATGCTCTTCCGCCGGCGGCTGCGAAGCGAGCTGGCCGTCGTCGCGAGCATCGTGGCGATCTTCGTGC
>JAXDJK010000237.1:0-9207 GCA_034665665.1 Acidobacteriota bacterium | reverse complement strand
GTACGAGACGTTCGACTTACGGATGGCGCAGCAGCCGTCGGAGACGACCGAGTACATGCTGATGCGCTTCTTTGCGTATTGCCTGGAGTACACAGAGGGCATTGCGTTCACCGAAGGTGTGGCGGCGGGGGACGAGCCGGCGGTGGTGGTGCGCGATCTCACCGGACGGCTGATCGCCTGGATCGAAGTGGGGGCGCCGGATGCTGCGCGGCTGCATCGAGGGAGCAAGCAGGCGGAGCGGACGGCGGTATACACGCATCGCAACATCCGGCAATTGCTGCCGGAGCTGAGCGCGCAGAAGATCCATCGGGCGGCGGAGATTCCGATCTACGCGTTCGATCCGGCTTTTGTATCCGAGGTGGCGGAGGTGATCGGAAGGCGCGTGGATGTGGCGCTGTCGATCACGGAGCGCGAGCTGTATCTCGATGTGAACGGGAAGACGTTCACGACGACTGTGGCGGAACACCGGCTCGGATGAGCCTCTCGTATTGTTCGTGCGTCCCGATCCAGTACCAAAGCACACCTTTGGGCGAATCGACGCCGAGGGCGCGGTGACCTGAGCCGATTCGAACCGACCAATAACGGCCTACCCGCTTGAAGTGAAGCGAAGGGTGGTGCGGGTTGGTCTTGAGCAACTCGTAATTGTCGCGGGCGAGTTGCTGCAGTTGCGGGGAGAGATCATCGAAGTGCTGCCAGAAGCGGCGGGAAGCGTGATGGCTCAAATCTCTCTCGTTTCCCCACGTTCGAATTCCGCGAGTGCTTCGTTGGCGAGGTCGTCGAGCCGTCCCGCGGCCGCGTCACGTTCGATCTGTTGATCCCATACCTGCCAGTCGTGCTCGATAAACCACTCGCGGAACGCCGCCAGCTCCTCCGGAGTCAGGCGTTCGACGTCACGTTCGAGAGCTTCAACTTTGGTCATACCGGAACAAGTTTACGGCACGGTCGGCGTTTCCCTCTCTGACTTGACGAACATCCGCTTCGCCCGCCCCCGCATCTTGTCCATCAACTCGTAGATCGTGGGGATCACCAGCAGCGTGAGGATCGTGGAGGTGATGACGCCGCCGATGACGGCGCGGCCCATGGGGGCGCGGAATTCGGCGCCTTCGCCGATGCCGAGGGCTACGGGGATCATGCCGGCCACGAGGGCGAAGGAGGTCATGAGGATGGGGCGCAGGCGGATGCGGCCGGCTTCGATGAGCGACTCGCGGAGGGGCATGCCGGACTCGTTGCGCCATTTGGCGAAGTCGATGAGCAGGATGGCGTTCTTGGCCACGATGCCCATCAGCAGCAAGACGCCGATGAGGCTCATGATGTTCAGCGTGCCGTGGGTGAGGGCCAGGGCGAGCATGACGCCGATGAGCGAGAGCGGCAGGGAGAGCATGATCGCGAACGGGTCGAGGAAGCTCTCGAACTGCAGCACCAGCACGAAGTACATGAGCAGGACGGCCATGCCCATCGCGGCGAGCATGTCGCCGAAGACTTTTTGCTGTTCTTCGCCTTCGCCGCCCTGTCCGAGGGTGTAGCCGGCGGGGAGTGGCACGCGGGTGAGGGCTTTCTGGATGTCGGCGATCACGGCGGAGAGAGCGCGACCCTCGGCACTCGCGCCGACGGTGACGACCCGGTCGCGGTCGAGGCGCTGGATCTCGCCGGGGCCGACGCCCTGCCGGATAGTCGCGATCTGGCCGAGGGGGACCATCGACGGCGGCGCGGCATTCATCGCAGGGGCGGCGCCGGGCGGAACCGACGAGGTGCCGAGGGGCAACGCCTGCAAGTCGGCGATGGTGCGCCTTGAAGCGGGATTGAGCCGGACGTAGACGTCGTACGCATCGCCTTCGGGCGTCAGCCAGTCGCCGGCATCGACGCCGGCGAAGGCGGGGCGGAGCACGCTGGCCACCTGGAACATGTTGATGCCGAGGGCGCCGGCCAGGGCGCGATCCAGCTCGACCTCCACTTCGGGGCGGCGCCCTTTCGTGGAGATGGCCACGTCGGCCGCGCCGTTCACCTTGCGCATCTCCGCGGCCACGCGCTCTCCGAGCTGCATCAGCGTGTCGTAATCCGGACCTTTGAGCTGCATCTGGATCTGGGCCTGACCGCCGCCCATGTTTCCGCCGCCGATGGCCACGCGTGCGCCGCCGATGGTCTGCGCGGCGCGGCGCATGTTCGCTTCGATCACCGTCTGGTGCAGGTCGCGTTTGTCGCGCGGCAGCAGGCGCACGTAGACGTTGGCTTCGTCCACCGCGCCGCTCTCGCCGCCGATGGTGGTGTAGGTGTAGGCGACGCCTTCCAGCTTGCGGGCCATGGCCGCCGCTTCTTCCGATTTAAGGCGCGTGTAAGCGAGGCTGGAGCCGGGGGGCGTATCGACCACCAGGTTGAACTCGGAGACGTCCTGCACGGGGAAGAATGCCTGGCCGACCAGGCCCATGGCCGGCATGGCCAGCGCCGCAATCATGGTCAGGAAGGCGATGCCGACGGTGATCCACGGATGATCGAGCGTCCAGCCGATGATGCCCTGGTAGCGCACGGCCTGGCGGTCGAACCAGGCGTTGAACTGGTCGAGCTTGCGGGTCAGCCAGCCCTTCTTCGTGTTGTGCGGCTCGGGCCAGTAGGCGGAGAGCATCGGGTCGAGCGAGAACGAGACGATCAGCGACACCAGCACGGCGCAGGCGATGGTCAGGGCGAAGGGACGGAACCACTGACCGGCCACGCCGCTGATCAGGCCGATCGGGACGAACACCACCACGATCGAGAACGTGGTCGCGGCCACGGCCAGGCCGATCTCGGCCGTGCCTTCCTTCGCGGCGGTGCGATGGTCCTTGCCCATCTCCACGTGCCGGACGATGTTCTCGCGCACGACGATGGCGTCGTCGATGAGGATGCCGACGGCCAGCGCCAGACCGAGGAGCGACATCGTGTTGAGCGTGAACCCGAACAGCCAGACCGCCACGAACGCGGAGAGCAGCGACACCGGCAGGGCCACGCCGGTGATGACGGTGGAACGCCAGGAGTTGAGGAAGACGAACACCACCAGGATGGTCAGGATCAGCCCTTCCACCAGCGAGTGGGTGACGCTGTTGACCGACTCCTGCACGCGATCGCCGGAGTTCTGGATGACGTTCAGCTTGACGTTCTTCGGCAGGCGCTGGTTGATCAGGGCGATGCGTTTGAGAACGCCGTTGGAGACTTTGGTGGTGCTGTTGCCCTGCGCTTTCTTGATGTCGATGCCGACCGCTTCCTGGCCGTTGTAGAGCGCAAGCGTGCGCTGTTCCTCGGTGGCGTCGCGCACGCTGGCGATCTCGCTGAGCCGCAGCAATCGTCCGTTCTGCGCGCTGACGACGATCTGCGCAAACTCCTCGGGACGTTCGATGCGGCCGCGCAGCCGGATGGATTGTTCGAGGAAGTCCTTCTCGATCCGGCCCACCGGCGCGGCCAGATTCTGCCCCTGCACGGCCTGCACGATGCGATCGATGGAGACGCCCGCGGCCTGCATGGCCCGCGGGTTCACCTCGATCACGACCTGCCGTTCGAGGCCGCCGCGAATGAGCACGTCCGCCACGCCGGGCAGCCCGCGCAGTTGCGGCTCGACGAGGTCGTCGGCGATGCGCGTCAGTTGCGGCACGCTGACCGAGGGCGATGACAGCGTCAGCGAGACGATGGGCAGGTCGGCCGGATCGAAGCGCGTCAGGATCGGCTCTTCCATCTCCAGCGGCAGCTCGCCGCGGATGCGGGAGAAGGCGTCGCGCACGTCCTGCGTGGCCTGGTCGGTGTCTTTGTCGAAGGTGAATTCGATGATGATCTGGCCGAAGCCGTCCAGCGACGAGGAGGTGATGCGATCGACGCCGCTGATGGAGGCGATGGCGTCTTCGAGCGGCTTCACCACTTCCTGCTCCACCACCGCCGGCGACGCGCCGGGGTAGAGCACGGACACGGCTACGACCGGTGCGTCGATCTCCGGGAACTCGTCGGTCTCGAGCTTCAGGATGGCGAACAGGCCGAAGACGACCAGCGCCAGCATCAGCACCACCGTCACCACGGGACGTTCGATCGCAAAGTTGGAGATCCACATGCGCCAGTTCTCAGCCGCTGATCTTCGTGCCGGGGGTGATGGTGCGCGCCGGGCCGGTCAGGACGCGGTCGCCTTCGTTCAGGCCGGAGACGATCTCGACGAAGCCTTCTGCTTCGTTGCGCACGCCGGTCTGTACGGCTACGCGCTCGGCCACGCCGTTGCGCACGCGGGTGACGGCCGGCTGTGCGCCGGTCTCGT
Organism: Acidobacteriota bacterium; assembly: GCA_034665665.1. GTDB lineage: Bacteria > Acidobacteriota > Thermoanaerobaculia > Gp7-AA8 > Gp7-AA8 > DASWOB01. The sequence continues at coordinate 4,946 of JAXDJK010000237.1, read as the reverse complement.
CGAGCGCGGCGATGGGGACGACCAGGCCCATGCGCGCCACGGTGGTGACGGTGCCCTCGGCGAAGAGGCCGCCGACGAGGCGACGCCCTTCGTTGTTGATGACGATGAACACGCGCACCTGGCCGGTGGCCGGGTCGACGGTCGGTGAGATGCGGGTGATGGTCCCGCCGAAGCGCTGGCCCGTGTAGCCGCGTACTTCCACGTCCACCGCGGCGCCGGGCTGCAGCGCGGAGAGCGCGTCGGTGGTGACGCTCGCTTCGAGCTGCAACGTGCCGAGGTCGACGATCGTAAAGAGCGGCGCGCCTTGCGTGACCACGTCGCCGCTGCTGACCTGCTTCTGGCTGATGGTGCCGTTCATCGACGCGACCACGCGCTGGTTGCCGACGCGCTCCTGCGCCTGGTTGAGTTGCGTTCGGGCCTGTGCGAGCTGGGCCTCGGCGGTGGCGACCTGGGAGCGGGCCACGTCGATGTCGCGGCGCGGGACGGCACCGGCGGCGGCAAGTGTGGAGGAGCGCTCGAGCTCGCGTCGCGCCACCATCACCGCGGTCTCGCCCGACTGCACGGCCGTGCGCGCGTTGCGTGCGGCAGCGGCCGCGGTCTCGTCGCTGATGGTGGCCAGCAGGGTGCCGCGAGCCACGTTCTGCCCTTCGGCCGCGCTGACGCCGCTGACGGTGCCGCCGACCTCCGCGATGATGGTCGCGCTCTGCTGCGGCTGCAGCGTGCCGGAGAGCCGCGGCCCCGAGGAGACCCGCGTGGAGCGCACCACGGCGATGCTTGCCGCTTCCACGTTCACGGCCGGTGGCGCGGGTTTCGGCGGCGGCTGGCGCTTGCAGGCCACACTGACGATCACCAGGAGGAGCGCGGTGGAACGCTTCATCGCGGGAAGCCTCCTTGTTGCTGTTGCGTCGTTTGCTGCTGCTGCTGTTGTTGTTGCTGCGCGGCGGTCGATTGCTGCGTCGCCGTTGGCTGCGTCGTGCCACCGAGTGGGAGGAACGGCAGCAGCTCGACATGGGTCTGCGCCACCCAGAGATCGCGCGCGGCCTGGGCGCGGTTCACGCGGGCCTGTTCGAGGAGCAGGCGCGCGTTCTCGACTTCGAGCTGGATCGACACCCCTTCGCGGTAGCGCAGGCGGGCGATGTCGTAGCCGCGCACGGCCTGCTCGACGGTGCCCTGCGTTGCTTCCCAGGTGGAGCGTGCGGCGCGCAGCTCGGCCAGCGCGCTTTCGGTATCGAGCCGCGCCGCTTCGATGGTCTGTTCGAGCTGGGCCTCGGCTTCGGCGATGTCGGCGCGGGCGCTGTCGATATCGGCGGTGATCCGGCCGCCGGTGTAGATCGGCACCTGCACGGCGGCGCCGACGGTCCAGTTGTCGCGGAACGTGCCGAGAGACGGGAGAAAGGCGTCGCTGTACGCGACCAGGCCGTAGTTCGAGGTGGCGGAGATCGACGGCATGCGTTGCGCGCGTGCGGCGTCGAGCTGATGGCGCGAGGCGGTGACCCGCTCGCTGGCCTGCTGCACCGGGATGCGCTCGGCGATGTCGATCTCCGTGTTCACCTGCCGCGACGCGGCTTCGCTCACCGGTGTGGTCAGCACCAGCGGCTCGCCGGTGGGTAGATCGAGGAGCGTGCGCAGGCGCTCGAGGGCGAGGTCGCGCTGCGATTGCCGGCGGATGAGCACCGGCCGCTGGTTGTCGCGGGTGACGCGCGATTGCAGAACGTCGAACTCGGCCTGCGCGCCGGCGTTGGCGCGGATCTCGGTGAGGCGCAGGGTCTCTTCGCTGTTGGCGAGGCTGGCTTCGGAGATGCCGACCAGCTCACCCGCGAGCTGGGCGTCGAAGTAGGCCTGCGTGACGTCGAGGCGGACCTGCGCGTCCGCCGCGGTGATGGATGTGCGGGCGATGTCGCGAGCGGATTCGGCGGCGCGGATCTGCGCGGCGGTACGGCCGCCGTTGAAGAGCAGCCAGTTGAAGGAGAGCCCGAGGTTCCAGGTGTTGGGTGCGCCGAACCCGAGCTGCGAGAAGTTCAGGCTGCCGAAGGGACTCGATTGCGGGCAGGCCAGGCGCAGCTCCAGCAGGCGCACGCGCTCGTCGAGCGGCAGCGAGGGATCGGGACTGAACGGGCCGGTGCATTCCGGCGGGATCACCGGCGCTTCTTCCTCGCCGCCGGTGACGCCTTCGAACTGGTTGGCCAGCGCGCGGGAGTAGGCGGCGGAGCCGGCGATCTGCGGCAGGCCCTGCGATTCGGTGCGGCGGACATTGGCTTCGGCGCGGCGGACTCCGGCGCGGGCCACTTCCACCTGTTCGCTCGTGCCGGTGGCGAGCGCGAGCGCTTCATCGAGCGAAAGGCGGCGTTGCGCCCACGCATCCACCGCGAAGAGCCCCAACAGCAGAATGAGAACGACACGTACGGCAGACAACGGCGGGTGGCAGGGCAAGAAACGCACCCATCCCGTTAGACTGCGCGTGGTGTCCTCGAATCCTGACGATGGCGCGGAGCTGGCGGCCGAGCTTGCACGCGAGCGGGCTCGAACGCGCCTGCTCCAGCAGCGGCTGGCGACGAAGGAGCGGGAGCTGCGCGAGATCCACGGGTCCAGCGCGTGGGCGTTCGTGTCCGCGCTGCGCACGTGGAAGCTGCGGTTGCTCGATCCGCTGCTGGGGGTGGTCGGCGTGTCGTGGCCGCCGCGGGCTCCGCTTGCGGATGCAGGTGGGGCGGAGATCCGGCCGGCAGGCGCGGCGTACGACGTGGTCTGCCTGGCCATCTGCGGGTGGGACGAACGGTTTCAGCGGCCGCAGCAGCTGATGTCGCGCTTCGCCGCGGCGGGACATCGCGTGTTCTTCGTCCGTCCGGAGCTGCGGCGCGAGGGACCGTTGTGGTCCGCGACGGAGAAGCTGCCCAATGTGTATGAGATCTCGCTGCGTGCCGGGCGCGAGGCAGAAGGTCTGGACGCGTTGCGCGGGGAAGCGTCGATCGCCACGGCCGCGACGATCGTGCAGATGCCGATGGGTTGGTCGCTGGCCCGTCAGGCGCGGGAGCGATTCGGCTGGCCGGTGCTGTACGACTGCATGGATTTTCACGCCGGCTTCACCACGGTGCGGCGGTCGATGGTGGCGGACGAAGGCGCGCTGCTCGCGGAAGCGGACGTGGTCGTGGCCAGCTCCGCGGGGCTCGAAGCACGTGCCCGGACGAAGCGCGCGGACGTGCTGGTCGTGCGCAACGGTTGCGACTACGTGCACTTTGCGAAGACGCAGCGGGCGCACAACGCGCGGCCGGTGATCGGCTACTACGGCGCCATCGCCGACTGGTTCGATGCGGCGCTCGTGGCGGACCTGGCGGCGCGCAGGACGGACTGGGATTTCGTGCTGGTCGGCTCCACGTACAGCGGCGACATCGCCCGGCTGGCGCGCATGCCGAACGTGACGCTGACGGGTGAGGAGCCGTACGAATCGCTGCCGGACTGGCTGGGCGGCTTCGACGTGGCCATCATCCCGTTCCGCCGCACGCCGCTCACCGAGGCGACGAATCCGGTGAAGGTGTACGAGATGCTGGCGGGCGGAAAGCCGGTGGTCTCGGTGCCAATTCCGGAGGTCGCGATGCTGGCGCCGATGGTGCGGCTGGCCTCCACGGTCGACGACTTCGAGCGGGAGATCGTGGCGGCGCTGGCGGAGGATGCATCGGCGGCCGGCGAGCGCCGCGCGTTTGCACGGCAGCACACGTGGGAGCAGCGCTTTGCCGTGCTCGAAGGTGCGCTGAACCGCGTGCTATCGTCGCGCGGCGCCTGATGTCCACCGTCCTCTTCGTCTTCGGTACCCGCCCGGAAGCCATCAAGCTGGCGCCCCTCATCGAAGAGCTACGCCGCGATTCATTCTTCAATGTACGCGTCTGCGTGACCGGGCAGCACCGCGAGATGCTCGCGCAGGTGTTGGAGCTGTTCGCGATCGTGCCCGATGTGGATCTCGATGTGATGCAGCCGAAGCAGGAGCTGTCATCGCTTGCGGCCGCGGTGCTCGAGAAGTTGCCGGACGTGCTGCGTCAGTTTGGCCCCTCGCTCGTCGTGGTGCAGGGCGATACCACCAGCGCCTTCGCGGCCGGGCTGGCTACGTTCTACGGCGGCATCGATGTGGCGCATGTGGAGGCGGGCTTGCGCAGCGGCGATGTCTCCGCGCCGTGGCCGGAGGAAGCGAACCGGCGCTTGCTGAGCGTCGTGGCGCGCTACCACTTCGCGCCGACCGAGGAGGCGCGCGCGAACCTGCTGCGCGAGGGCGTCGATCCCGCGCGCGTGCACGTCACCGGGAACACGGTCATCGACGCGTTGCACGCCACCGTGGCGCGCATGCCTGCCGAGGAGGCCGATCCCTCGCGCCGCCTGATCCTCGTCACCGGCCACCGCCGCGAGAGCTTCGGCGCACCGATCGAGGAGATCTGCCACGCCCTGGCCACCATCGCCCGCGAGCACGAGGACGTCGAGATCGTCTACCCCGTGCATCTCAATCCGCAGGTGCGCGAGCCCGTGTTGCGTATCCTCGGCGGGATTGACCGCGTACGCCTCATCGACCCCGTCGACTACGTGACGTTCGTCCAGCTCATGACCCGCAGCTACTGCATCCTCACCGACTCCGGCGGCGTGCAGGAAGAAGCCCCCACCCTCGGCATCCCCGTACTCGTCCTCCGCGACACCACCGAACGCCCCGAAGCCGTCCGCGCCGGCAACGCCCGCGTAGTCGGCACCTCGCGCACCGCCATCGTCGCCGAGGTCACGCGCCTGCTCACCGACCGCGAACACCACGCCTCGATGAGCAAATCAAGCACGGTGTTCGGGGACGGGCGTGCGGCCGCGCGAATCGCGGCGATTCTGCGCGAAGGGTGAAGTCGTGACAACCTGAAAGCGTGAAAGGTCTACGCGAAGCGTTTGGACTGCCGGCAGCTTTCTGCCGCTTTGGCACAGCCACAGGC